>CBILQL010000042.1:0-14228 GCA_966238865.1 uncultured bacterium | reverse complement strand
GATCAGGCGGTCATTTTGAACCGGACGCCTCGGTCATTTTGGGCCGGATTAGGCATACAATCGATCCGCGGCGCTTTGGCTTCCGGCAAGGCCTCACTTTTAACCAAGGCTTTATCCCCATTAAATGATTCTGTATATGTCCTGGCAGGGGATAAAGCCACAAAGATTTACTATAAATTGTTTTTTCTGAAAGCTCTTCTTTTCTTGAATCCTGACGACTCCTCACTGTCAACGATTTATAGTGACAATTTCAATACAGCTTGCCCCAATCGAATGAAATCTCCGAATCTGCGGAAAAGGGTTTTGGCGAACATTAACTCATTCAGCAGTGAATTGGCACAAAGGTTCGATTTCCATGTAAATAAACCCTTCGTTGAGCAACCGTTTGTAGAAAGCCCAATTTGTCCAGGCATTCCCGAAAGTCCGCTTCCCGAAACTCCTGAGACTATGCCACAAAGAGTTCCGAGCAAAGCGCGCTGACCTCCGTTGTAAATGATCAGATTGGAAATTTCCGAACAGCGTGGGAATGAACTGTCCTTCATGTTCTCGAGGGCTATGGGCCGAAAACGTGGACCAGGATTTGGCCGCGGATTTGGATAGGCATGAAATCAACTTGCTTCTGCTCAGCGACGACATTCGCAGGCTCCTTTGGGAGAGGCTTAGGGCCGAAAAGAACCTTCGGAGGGAGTTGGGCCATGTCCTGAGCCAAAGGCATCGCTATTTCGAGGCCATTCGGCTCTCCGAAAGTATCGAGGCGGAATCATCGAGGACGACAGCCGCCAGGTTGGCGGACTGAAACCCGGATAGCGTTTCCCGTCGGGACCGTTTTCGGCCATCCAGTTCAAGGTGTCACCATCTGGGGCGTTATCGCAGATCTATTCCGCCCCCAGCGGTGCGGACGCATAGCCCCCCGCAGGCGCGAGCCTCCCCAACGCATCCCTGGAGAAACCCCACCAGATAGGCAAGCCGCCCGGGACCGCCTGACGCGGCGAAAGCCCGGACTTCCCCGCACTCCACGTCAACCGCACCCCCGTCTGGCACCCGGTGATCGTCTGCAGCTGCCCCCGCACATTGGTCAGGACCGTATTCCAATCCGCCTTGGGATTGGCCTGGGCCACGGCGATGACCCCGTCCGCGATGCGGGCGTTCAGGTTGGAGACGGCGTCCCAGGATTCGTCGTGGAAGGTCGGCGAGCCCGCCACGCCGTAGCCGTCGTCGGCGATGATGCGCTTCTTGGTCAGGTCGAACACGGACTTCCAGGTCATGTTGTTGACCGCCCGGATGCGGGTGTTGTTGGCGTCCGTGCCGCCCCCGGAGGTGTTCATGTAGGTGAAGTCGGACATCTTGAAGGCGCCGTACCAGGACGCGGGATTGTTGATCCACGGCGAGATGTCCAGGGAGAACACGGCGTTGGGGAGATGCTTGCGCACTGCGGCCACCAGCTCGCCCATGTAGGTCCCCGCCTCCTGGAAGGTCAGGGGGCCGCCCTGCTGCTTGGTGTCCGAGGCGTACTGGTAGAAGTCCGGCTCCATCATCCAGACGATGGGCTGGTCGGTGCCCCAGGTCTTGGCGGTCTCCGAGGCGTATTTCTCGTACTGGGCGAGGATGCGGGATTTCTTCTGGCGCATGAAGTTGGCCCCCTGCTCGCAGAGGTTGGGAGAACCCACATTACAGTCCTTCAGGCTCAGATCCCGGTTCGCCGTGAAGGCGATGATATAGCTGTAGTACACCGGCGTCTTGCCGGCCAGCTTGCCGCCGGGCTTGCAGGCCTTCAGCATGTCGCCGATCCAGTACTGGTTCCAGTTCTCGTCGGAGCCGGCCCAGATGGTGACGAAATCGGCCTGGGCGGCGTAGGTGGCGTTGAGGCCGTTCCAGCCGGTGCCGAAGCTGAAGCGGCAGGGGGTCAGCTCCGCCCGGGCCGCGAGGGCCAGCAGCAGGGGCAGGGCCCAGAATGTTTTCGCACTTTTGAATCGCCGGTCGTCTCGCACCTTGGGCCTCCTGATGTCCAGGTTGCTTGGTAGCTTTGGCACGTGGAAACGTTTGTCGCCATCCGCCCAGAACGAGAATTTTGGGCGCGGCCTCAAGCCGCCGCGGAGGGGCTGGCGGCGGCGCCGGGCTCCTCGCCCGCGCCCTTTCGGAACCGGATGAAGAACGTCGCCCCCTTGCCGGGCTCGGAGGCCGCGGACAGGGCCCCGCCGTACTTACGGACGATTTCGGAGGCGATGGTGAGCCCAAGCCCGGTGCCCTTGCCCGGGGGCTTGGTGGTGTAGAAGGGATCGAAGATGCGCTTCAGCGCCTCCGGCGGGATCCCCGGCCCCTCGTCCTTGAAGGCCAAGGTCACCTCGGCGTGCCCGACCAGGGCCTCGATGCGGATGCGGCCCTTCTGGCCCATGGCGTCGATGGCGTTGTTGATGAGCGCCAGGAAGACCTGCTCCATCTCGTTATTGTTGACGCTCCAATCGAGGCCGGCGGGGATGTCAAGCTCGATGCTGGTGTCGCCCTGGACCTTCCGGGGGATGAGGTCCACCACCTCCCGGATCATGTCGGCGAAGCGCTCCCGGGTGATGGTCTCCTTGGTGGAGGAGCGGGAGAACACCTTGAGGCTGTTGGCGATGCGCGTGCTCTTGTCCAGGGCCTTGCGGATGCGCTCGAAGACGAAGTCCTTCTCCTCCAGGTGGCTTTCCAGGTCGTAGGCGGCGTCCAGCTCGCGGACCTTGCCGGCCAGCCCGCCTCCAGCCTCCAGGGCCAGCAGGCGGATCTTCTCCATGGCCTCCATGTCCCGCCGCACGTCCGGGATGATGTTCACCAGGAAGTTGAGGGGATTGTTGATCTCATGGGCCACGCCGGCAGCCATCTGGCCCAGCGAGGACAGCTTCTCGCTCTGGATGGCCATCTCCCTGGCCGTGAGCAGCTGCTGGTTGGCGGCCTCCAGCTCCCGGGTCCGCTGATCGATCTTCTCCTCCATCCTCTCGATCAGCTCCGCCTTCACCAGGGCGGTTGCCACGATGTTCGAGACCGACTGGAACAGGACCTTGTCGTGGTTCGCGAGCTTGGAGCCGTCGTGGTGCTCGGCCGCCAGGATGCCCAGGGGCTTGTCCTCGTGGAGGAGCGGGGTGATGACGAAGGCCGAGAGCTCCAGGGCCTTCAGGAAGTCCTGCGTCCGGCCGGAGAGCCTGGGGATCAGCTCCGCCGGATCGTTCACGATCAGGGTCCGCTTCTGCTCGATCGTCTGCACCAGCAGGCCGTAGGGATTGTCCCAGTTCTCGCCCATCCTGAAGCGCGTGTTGGTGATGAAGGCCAGCAGGTCGCGGGGATACCCGACGGCGCTGCGGCATGCGAGGTATTTCCCCTCGGGATCCAGCAGCCAGATCTGGCTCGAGCCGTAGCGGAAGGAGCGCACCAGGGTGCCTACCGCCAGTTCGCAGACGTCCCGGACGCGGGTCAGGCCGTTGAGGGTGGCGGTCAGGTCCTGCAGGGAGGTGACGCGCGCATTGTTGGACTCGAGCTGGGCGTTCTGGCGCGCGAGGCCTTCGTTGCTGAGCATGGCCCATTGCAACGATCGCCTGGCCGCGAGATGCCGGTGGGCGGCCAGGGAGAGGCTGCCCAGGAAGGCGCAGGCCAGGGCGGCCACCAGCAGCCATACGCGATCGAAGCCGAAGGCCCATGCGGCGCCGAGGCCCGCCGCCAGCACGGTGAAGCCGGCGAAGAGCCGGTTCAGGATCCCGGAGCCGTATTCCGGGAAATCGATGACGTAGATGCAATGGTCCTCGCCCCGATGGGCGCACAGGGGATGCTCCACCACAGCGTTGGGCAGCCCGAAGAACAGGGGCGCCGCTTCGTAGGATCCCAGCCGGTTCCGGCAGACAAGGGGCTTCTCCTTGAACCCGTCCTTGAAGGTGATGTCCACGCGGTACCTGCCGCGCCCGATGCGGGTGGTCTTGTTTATCGTCTTCCTGGCCAGCCGGCCCTCGATCTGGCCCAGCGATTTCATCAGGAAGTCGGGCGAGGTTATCCCCACGATGAAGCCGCCCACCCTCCCCAGGCTGTTGGGCAGCTCGCGGCCCATCAGGTACGGCAGGTCCTTCTCGCCCGTCACCTCGATGCAGGCCATGGTGAGCGCCTCGGTCTCCTCGGCGGTGTGGAAGCCGGAGGTGTCGGAGAGGGTCAGGCGGTCGAGCTTGCAGCGTTCCAGGATCTCGTCCGTTACCCCCGGCCCGTACTTCTTGTCGACGTATTGCAGGTAGGCCAGGGCGAGGCGGTTCGAGTAGATTTTTTCCTTGTCCATTCCTTGACTTCGGGGAGGATGGCCGCGGCCGCCATACGGGCCGATATGCGGAAAACTAGCAAGAAATCGGTCCGCACCCTAAATAAACCAAAGGGGGGTGTGCGGAGCCGAGGGGGGAAGGCGCGGCACGGAAACCGCCCCCCCAATTCGGGAGGGAGGACCGCAGGACCCGCGAAGTTGCCGAATTCCAGGGCCGCCTGATACAATCCTCCCGGGTACTGCATGAAACCATTGGAATTGGTCCTGCTGGCGCCGGAATCCTGGCGCCCCGTCGAGTCGTCGACCGGGCGCGGATCGAACCGCACCAGCGAGCGGGAGCTCGATCGCATGCCCGCCGCGATGCTGATCGGCGGCCGCTCGCAGCCGGTGCGGCTCCGGGATTACTCCCCGTTCGGATTCACGGCGCTTCCCGTCGGGCCGGAGGCCCAGTCGGAATGCCGCCCCGGCATGGACGTGCGCCTGCGCCTCGACATCGGCGGCTTCCGGGCCGACTGCGGATGCCGCGTCGAGAACGCCTCCGTCTTCAAGGGGCAGGCCCGCGTGGGCCTGAGCCGGCGGGACCTGGCATCCGCCCTTCCCGAGGCCGCGGACGCCTTGCGGGTCGGCGACTCGCTGATCCTCTGGGGGGAGATTCGCAATCCCTTCCTCTACGGGGAATGGTGCGCCCTGCGCCTGGTGGCCATCCGGCCGGGCATGCAGCTCGTCTTCACCTCCGTGGATCCGACCTTGTGCCTCTTCCCGGGCATGGAGCTGGACGTGGAGCTGGGCGTCCCCAGCTCCGGGGACAACGGCTACCGCGGGAAGGTGGCCGCCCTGGCCCGCACCCAGGGCGACACCCTCGCGATGGTGCTGGAGCCGGTGCGCTTCACGGCCCGGCTGGCCGGCGAGCTGGCGGAGCTGCTGGCATCGGATTGCGGCGCCTCCCCGGAGGACCTCAAGGCGCTGGGCTTCCCGGTGCGCTTCCTGCGCGACAGCCTGCATTTCCGGCATGCCCAGGGGGAGGCCGACCGGGAGCGGGTCGAGGCCTTCCGGCGGACGGCCGGGCGTGAACCCGCCGGAATCTTCGCGGCTCCGGGGCCTTCCTCGGCCCGCCCTGCGTCCGGGGACCGGATCTTCTGCGCCTTCCACCAGGACGTCCTGGTGGCTACGGCATCGCTGGCCTTCCCGGAGGCCGGCGCCTCCCGCTTGGCGGCCCCGGACGGACGCGTGCCGGAGTCCTGCATGGAGATCCTCGACATCGCCGCGCATCCCGACTACCGGCGCGGCGATCTCTGGCTCTCCCTGGTGGAACGCATCAGCCGCCTCTTCCTGCTTTCGGATCGCAAGCGCCTGCTGCGCGCCTGCGACGATCGGCTGCTCCCGTTGTACAGGAGGCTGGGCTTCCGGCGCCTCGGCAAGGCCCGGGGCGGCGGCCATCTCGTGGCCCTGGATCGATCGGCGATCCTGGCGGGACGAGGCGTGGCCCTGTCGTCCTGGCTCGTCCTCTACGGCGATCTCGTCCAGGATTTCCTGGACAAGCGTCTCTACGAGCCGCCTCCCTGGCGGTCCCTGGCCCTGCGGGCCAAGCTCCGCCTCAAACCATGGATCCGGTCCCGCATGACCGTCCGCGCGGAACGCCTGTTCCGGCAATGCCTCGGAAAGTGATGCCATGAAAGTCGTCGAAACCGTATCGCGGGAATGGGAGCGCGCCTTCGCGGAACTGAAAGCCGGCGAGTTCCTCCGTTCCCTGGCGGAAGGCCGCTTCACCCTGGGGCGGTACAAGGGCTTCCTCCGGCAGACCTTCCACAACGTGTCCCTCAATCCCCGCATCGGCTGCCATTTCCTGGGACGGCACGTCCCGGCCAACCACGCCCTGGAGGCGCGCCTGCTCCGCCACATCGCCTCGGAGATGGGGCATGACGCCCTGGCGCTCGCCGACCTGGCGGCCCTCGGGGAGGACCCGGAGGCCGTCAAGGCCTCGCGTCCCCTGCCCGCCACCGAGGCGCTGGCCGCCTTCGTCACCTTCCAGATCGAGCATCGCAATCCGCTCGCCTACTTCGGATACATCTACCATCTCGAGGCGATCGCCGAGAGCCTCGGCGAGGCCTCCCTGGAAGCCCTGGTCCGCCTGGGGATCCCCGCGGACGCGCTGAGCTTCCTCAAGGAGCACGCCGAGAACGACCCGGTGCACATGCGCTTCAACCGCGAATACCTGGAAGGCTTCGTGCGCACGGAACGCGACCTGGAAGCGGTGATCTACGGCGTGCGTGGCGCCTGCGAACTCCACGGGGCGATGTTCAGGGCCATCCTGGACGAGGAATCCCGGGAGACGGACCAGGAGGGGGACCCGCCCCGGCTCCCCGCCGCCGGCAGCCGATCCCATGGGTAAGGCGTCGAGACGCAAGCTGGACCGCGCCCGCGCGCGCGGGGGCGCCCGGGGTCCGGAAGGCGCGGTCGCGACCGTCACCGCGCCGGGCCGGGCCGCGGGGAGGGCGGCGCCGGAGGCTTCCGGCTGGCAGCCCGGCGATCCGGATTCCGGCGATCGGGATTGGATCGGGATCGGCGACGGCGGCCGCGAGGCGGACGCCGCGGAAGGAGCCTGGCAGCGGAACTCCGGAGACCAGCGCGCCCTGGAAAGGCTGTCCCACCGGGAATTGGACAAGGTCTCCGCCTCCCTGCGCCTCCCCGGCGGCGAAGGATGGATCCCCGTGCAGTTCCTGGACTTCACCTCCATCGGCTTCGGGGTCTGGCACCGGCCCGGGACCCGGCTGGAAGGCGGCCTGCCCCAGGATCCCATCCTCGCGCGCCAGGACGGGCTTCCGGAAGCGGGGAGCGCGGGCGGAAAGCCCGGCTGGAAGCCCGGCGACGAGGCGGAGCTCCGCGTCCGCCTGGGCCCGGGGCGGGAGTACCAGGTCTGGTGCCAGGTGAAGAACCTCTCCGCCTGGAGGGGCGGATGGAAGATCGGCCTGCGCCGCCAGGATGTCGCCTTCCCGCAAATCGCCGACGCGGAACGCCGCTCCCGGCTCCGCCTGGGCCTCTCCCCCGCCCTTTCCCTGAAAGCGCGGATCCGCCATCCCTTCCTGTTCGGCCATTGGTGCCGCCTCCTGGCTTCCGACCTGAACCCGGACCTGGGATTCTCCTTCCTGTCCACGGATCCGTCCATCCTCCTCTTCGAAGGCATGACGTTGGAGGTGTTCTTCGAGCTGGCGGCCTTCCGGCAGGAACCCATGCTGGCGCGGGTCACCTGGGTGCACGCCACCGCCGCCGACGAGGTGCGGTTCGGCGTGGAATGCGTCTCCGTCCATCACCGCCTCCACAACGCCCTTTGCGACTACCTCCTGTTCACCCAGTATTGGACGCCGGCCCGGCTGCGCCAGGCCGGCTTCCAGTCGAAGCAGGTCCGCGGCCACCTGCGCTTCGGCTCGGTGCGCACCATGGAGGACTACGCCGAGGTGCTCTACCTGAGGCGCGACGCCTACGTGGGCGCCGGCAAGCGCCCCCCTGGCACCCGGCCCGAGCACATGTCCACCCCGCTGGACGGCCGCAGCCGCATCCTGATGGCGAAGCACCACGGCAAGCTGGTGGGCACCCTGACCTTCTCCTTCCCCTCCGACGAGGAGACCGTCCTCGACAGCCAGGCGGGATTCCCCGGCGGGAAGTATCCCGTGCCCCTGCCCCCGAAGATGAACCTCATCGAGGTTTCCCGGCTGTGCATCGACGAGAGCTACCGGGGAACCGACCTGCTGCTGGGCATGTTCGAGCACGGGCTCAAGCACTTCCTGATGTCCGACCGCCATTGGCTGATCACCTCGGCCACCGACGAGCTGCTGCCCATGTACCTGCGCATCGGTTTCACGAAGCTGAAGGCCTCCTACAGGCATCCCCTGCTCAACAACAAGGAGCACCACCTCATCATCGCCCATCGCAGCGCATTCCTGTGGGGCTTCGGGATGGGGCTGGTCACCTGGAATTCCGTGTTCGGGGACCTGGTCCGCCACCTCCTGGAGCGCGGACTCATCGACGTGCCCGGCTGGACCCGGGCGGTGATCCGCGCCAAGCTCATGCTCCGCCCGCTGGCGCGCTGGGGAATGGACGCGAAGGCCCGGCGGGCCTTCCGCAAGCACCTGGACTCGCTGCGCTCCGAGCGCGCGGCGCCCGGCGGGACGAAGGAAGGGGAAGGATTCGTGGATGGTGCCTGTCCCGACCCGGCGGATGCCGCCGGCCGGGACCCGGGCTAGATCTTCGGCTCGGCCCCGTTCACGGCCGTAGCCGGGGCCGGGACGGGATCCGCGGACGTCCCCTTCGCGCCCTTGGGGGCGGCCAGGGAATTCACCTTCATGTCGACCAGTTCCACGCCGCACAGGGCGGCGTCCGGCGACATGTTGAGCACCGAGGTGTTGCTGGCGGGTTCCACCACCACGGTGAGCTTGTTCCTGATCTTCATGTTGAGGAGCTCCATCTTGAGCTCCAGGCGTTCGCGGGTCTTGTTCTCCACCACGAAGAGCACGTCCGCGCCGTTGTCGTCGCAGCCCCGGCCGTCGCGGGAATAGACGTTCACCTTCTCGTTCTCCTTCACGAGCTTGAAGTCCGGATCCATCGCGGAGGCGGAAGCGCCGAGGGCGAAGAGGACGGCGGAAGCGAGGTGGAGGGCGCGGGGGTTCATGGTTTCCTTCTTCGGTTCGAGGGTTGTTCCGATTCTAGTATTCCCGTCCGGCCGATGCAATCGGCCCGATCCGTGGGCGGACGGCTTCCACAGGTTGGACGAACGACGGAACCGTCCCGCTACCCCGCCTTCGCAGGGCCGCGGCTGTAGGCCTCGTCGTCGCCACGCTGTAAATCCCGCCAACCGCGTAGGCAAGAAATTACTTTCCCGGAGCCACAAATAGCAAGGCCTGAAGCCCTCCCGGCATGCTTTGCTTTTTCAGATTCCAGGGCTTTATTTCAAGTTTGAGGGGAGGGCGTATGGAAATCACGGGCATGCCTCGTATCCTGGCTTTTTCCGCGATTCTGGCCCTGGGAGCCGGGCTGGGAAGGTCGAAACCGGCTGCGCCGGCGGGATCCTCCCTGCCGGGCGCCTACGGGCCTTCGGCCAAGGAAGACAAGACCGATTGCGACGATTGCGTGATTGTCCGGACGGATGCCGAATCCGGGGCCGGGACCGGGGAAGCCCCGGGCACCCTTCTGGCCGGCACCCTGTGGGGTCTGTTCCTGGTCAGGCGCCCAAAGCGCATGCCCAGGGCCGTGATCCGTGGCGTCACCGTGCCCTGAAGCGTCCTGTCAGATCCGCTTACAATTGTTCCTTCTGCCCATGGTAGACTTCCTTGCCCACCAGGCGATCGATTTCCCGCCGCAGCCGCACCTCGTGGAGGGTGATGCCCTGCGAGGTGGCGGGCTCGACGGCGTCGCGGAATTCGCGGCTGCGGAACAGGAAGCGCAAGGAGAGCCAGGTGCGCGCCCAGGGGGAAAGCCGCTCGCGTTTCGGAATGCCCGCGGCGCCCTGCCGCCCCAGGCCGCGGAAGTCGGATCGGCCGTCGTACAGGCTCGCCTCGCGCACAGTGAGGTAGGCCATGATGGAAAGCCCGAGCATGAACAGGGCCAACATCCAAAGGCCGGCCTGGCTTCCCGACCCTGCACTCTTGAGCGTTTCCTCTGCGACAAACATGGTGCCTTCCTCCAAAAACCATTCTATCACCGGGCACGTCCTCCGGCTACAACACTGTGGGGCCGTATAGGCGGCGGTTTCCGGATCGGCTCCGGAAGCCGCCCGGCTCCGTCCGACGCCCGGTGATCCGTCTCCGCCGGGAATCCAGGGGAGGCCTTGCGACTCCGGGGGTGCCTTGACCGGCTCTCACCAACCGCCCGCCCCGCTTTTCTACCGGACCCCGCCGCGGCCGGAATCCCCACCGATGGCTGTTTTCGGCAAAAAATGGGTGGAAAATGAATATCCCAGGCTCAACTTTTTCTAAATTCAGGCGGCGCAAAAAATCACGCGATCGGCCCTTGTCGGCCGGGACAAGGAGTACGCGATGACATTCCGGAAATCGACGATGGGGCCTGGGCTGGCGATATCCGCCGTTTTGGCATTCACGGGCTGTGACAAAATCGACACCAAGGGCGGCGGCAGCCGGGAGCTGAAGACGCAGAAGGACAGCGTCAGCTACGGCATCGGCATGGACATCGGCCAGAGCCTCAAATCCCAGTCCTTCGAGCCCACCACCCTCGACCTGGACAAGCTGAAATTCGGCATCCAGGACAAGCTCGCCGGGACCAAGTCCGCGATGAGCGACTCCCAGATGCAGGTCGTGCTCATGGCCTTCCAGCAGCGGATGATGGCGCGCACGGACAGCCTGAACAAGATCAAGGCCGAGACCAACGAAAAGGCCGGCCAGGAGTTCCTCGCCAAGAACGGCAAGGAAGCCGGCGTGGTCACCACCCCCAGCGGCCTGCAGTACAAGATCGAGAAGGAAGGCAAGGGCAAGAAGCCCGATTCCTCCGCCACCGTGACCGTCCATTACACCGGCACCCTCCTGGACGGCACCGAGTTCGACAGCTCCGTCAAGCGCGGCCAGCCTGCCACCTTCCCGGTCACCGGGGTCATCCCCGGCTGGACCGAAGCCCTGCTCATGATGCCCGAGGGCTCCAAGTGGAAGCTGTGGATCCCCGCCAAGCTCGCCTACGGCCCCGTGCAGCGCGGCCCCCACATCGCCCCGAACTCCACGTTGGTGTTCGAGGTGGAGCTGATCTCGATCGGCGACGCGAACAAGCCGGCCGCCGCCGGCGCCGATCCGCATGCCGGCCACGGCCACTGAGCCGTGATGCCGGGAACCGGGGCCGCCGACGGACCCGGTTCCCGGCCCCTCCTCTCCCCTTCCTCCCCTCCCAGCCGAATCCCCCTCCCCGGACAGGAGCCTTCCGATGAGCGAAATCCCCGTCCAGCCGTTCAAGAAAATCATGGTGGCCAACCGCGGGGAGATAGCCATCCGCATCTTCCGGGCCTGCGCCGAGATGGGCATCCAGACGGTGGCCGTCTACTCCCAGGAGGACCGCCTCCACCTGCACCGCTACAAGGCCGACGAGGCCTACCTCATCGGCGTGGGCAGGACGCCGGTGGGCGCCTACCTGGCCATCGACGAAATCGTCGAGCTGGCGCTGGACAAGGCGGTGGACGCCATCCATCCGGGATACGGCTTCCTCTCCGAGAACGCGGATTTCGCCCGCGCCTGCCGCAAGGCCGGCATCGCCTTCATCGGCCCCTCCCCGGAGGTCCTCGACGCCCTGGGGGACAAGGTGGCGGCCCGCAACATCGCCGTCGCGGCGGGCGTGCCCGTCATCCCCGGCACCCCCGACGCGGTGGAGAGCGAGCAGGACGCGCTCCTCTTCGCCAAGGAATACGGCTACCCCCTGATCGTCAAGGCCGCCATGGGCGGAGGCGGCCGCGGCATGTCCATCGTCCGCGACCGCGGCGAGCTGCTCGGCGCCATCGCCCGCTCGCGCTCCGAGGCCGAGGCCTCCTTCGGCAATCCCAAGGTGTTCATCGAGCGCTACCTGGAGGGGCCCAAGCACATCGAGGTGCAGGTGCTGGCGGACCGGCACGGCAACATGGTGCATCTCTTCGAGCGCGACTGCTCCATCCAGCGCCGCCACCAGAAGGTGGTGGAGGTGGCCCCGGCCCTCAGGCTCTCCCCCGCGCAGAAGGAGGCGCTGTACGCCGACGCCCTCAGGATCGCGCGCCAGGTGAAGTACGAGAACGCCGGGACGGTGGAGTTCCTGGTGGACCAGGAAGGCCGGCACTACTTCATCGAGGTGAACCCGCGCATCCAGGTGGAGCACACCATCACCGAGGTGATCACCGGGCGCGACATCGTGCAGAGCCAGATCCGCGTGGCCGAGGGCCATCCCCTGTCCCACGACAGCATCCGCATCGGCTCCCAGAAGGACGTGAAGAAGAGCGGCTACTGCATCCAGCTCCGGCTCACGACCGAGGACCCGGCCAACAGCTTCGCCCCGGATCACGGGAAGATCACCGCCTTCCGGGCCGGCGAGGGCTTCGGCATCCGCCTGGACGCCGGCAGCGGCTTCGACGGCGCCGTCATCACGCCCCATTACGACAGCCTGCTGATCAAGGTATGCGCCTGGGCCCTCAGCTTCGACCAGGCGGCGAGCAAGGCACTGCGCGCCGTCGGGGAGTTCCGCATCCGCGGGGTGAAGACCAACATCCCCTTCCTCGAGAACGTGCTCAAGCACCCGGACTTCCTCGCCGGGGACTGCACCACCACCTTCATCGAGACCCATCCGGAGCTGTTCGACTTCAAGCCCAGGCAGGACCGCGCCAACAAGCTGCTGGCCTACCTGAGCCAGATCGCCGTCAACGGCTTCCCGGAAATCGATCCGGGCCGCGGCGCCGGCGGCGCCCGCGGCCGGGCGCGCTTCCAGGCCCCCCAGGTGCCCAAGGTCCCGAAAGACCCGCCGCCGGCCTCCCCGGCCTGGCAGGTTTTCTCCGAAAAGGGGCCCCGGGAGCTGTCCAAGTGGCTCCTGGCGCAGAAGGCCCTGCTGCTCACCGACACCACCTTCCGGGACGCGCACCAGAGCCTAATCGCCACGCGCATGCGCAGCGACGATCTGTTCCGCATCTCGCACGCCACCGCCCACCTGGCCTCGGGCCTCTTCTCCCAGGAGATGTGGGGCGGCGCCACCTTCGACGTGGCCCTGCGATTCCTCCACGAGGACCCCTGGGAGCGCCTCCGCCGCATCCGCAAGCTCATGCCGGGCACCCTGCTGCAGATGCTGCTGCGCTCCGGCAACGCCGTCGGCTACACCAACTACCCCGACAACGTGGTCGACCGCTTCATCGCCGCATCCGCCAAGGCCGGCATCGACGTGTTCCGCATCTTCGACTGCCTCAACTGGGTGGAGGGCCTCAAGCCCTGCATCGACGCCGTGGCCGCGACCGGCAAGATCGCCGAGGCCGCCATCTGCTACACCGGCGACATCACCGATTCCCGGCGGACCAAGTACACCCTGCAGTACTACGTGAAGCTGGCCAGGCAGCTCGAGGCCGCCGGCGCCCATATCCTCGGCATCAAGGACATGGCAGGCCTGCTCAAGCCCCAGGCCGCGCGCATCCTCGTCACCGAGCTCAAGAACGCCGTGTCCCTGCCCATCCACCTGCACACCCACGACACCAGCGGCAACCAGGTGGCGGCCCTCCTGGAAGCCAGCCAGGCCGGCGTGGACGTGGTGGACGCCGCGCTCTCCTCCATGTCCGGCATCACCTCCCAGCCGTCCCTGAACGCCCTCGTCTGCGCCCTGCAGGGGAGCGGGCGGGACACCGGCCTCGACGAGGAGGGGCTGCAGAAGCTGGCCGATTACTGGGAGGTGGCCCGCGAGCCCTACGCCCCGTTCGAATGCGGGCTCAAGGCCGGCACCGCGGACGTGTACCGCCACGAGATGCCGGGCGGCCAGTACTCCAACTTCCGCGCCCAGGCCATCTCGCTCGGCCTCGGCGACCGCTGGGAGGAGGTCAAGACCATGTACCGCACGGTCAACGACATGTGCGGCGACATCATCAAGGTCACCCCGTCCTCCAAGGCCGTCGGGGACATGGCCCTGTTCATGACGCAGAACGGCCTGGCGCCGGCTGCCGTCATCGCCAGATCCAGGGACCTGGCCTTCCCCGACTCCTTCGTGAGCATGATGAAGGGCATGATGGGCCAGCCCGAGGGCGGCTTCCCGCCCGAGCTGCAGAAGGCGGTGCTCAAGGGCGAGGAGCCCATCACCTGCCGCCCGGGCGAGCTGCTGGACGATTTCGACTTCGACGCCGCCGCAGCCTTCCTCAAGCAGAAGTTCGGCCGCGACTTCGACGAGGAGCAGCTCTCGAGCTACGCCCAGTATCCCAAGGTGTACGCCGACTTCGTCCGCTTCCGCGAGCATTTCGGCGACGTCTCGGTGCTGGACACGCCCACTT
>CBILQL010000041.1:0-14347 GCA_966238865.1 uncultured bacterium | reverse complement strand
CGGAGGCCCGGGCCGCCCATGGACCGAGACCCTGCTGGTGGTGCGCGCCATCGCCGAGGCGGACGGTTCCCTGGGCCACGTGCTGGGATACCACTACCTGGTGTCCTCGGCGCCCCGCCTGCTCGGCTCCGAGGCCCAATGGCAGCGTCTCTACCGCGAGACCGCCGCCCGGAACCTCTTCTGGGGCAACGCCTTCAATCCGCCGCGCATGGACCCGCTGGATCCGGGCCGCATCGCCGCCGCCGGCGTGACGGCGCGGACGGATCGGGACGGCTATTCGCTCTCCGGCCGCAACCGCTATTCCAGCGGCGCGGCGGATTCGGACGTGCTGGTCATCTCGGCGGTGAAGGCCGGCGCCACGCGCCTGACCGAAGGCTTCCTGGTGGCGGCCGTGCCCACCTCCCGGGCCGGCATCGAGGTGCGCGACGACTGGGACAGCTTCGGCCAGCGTCAGACCGACAGCGGCAGCGTGGAGTTCCACGACGTCCACGTGGCGCGCGAGGAAGCTTTCGAGACCCCCGGGCCTTTCGCCCTCCCCTTCGCCACCCTGCGCACCTGCCTGGCCCAGGCGATCCTGACCCACGTCTACCTCGGCATCGCCCGGGGCGCCCTGGGCGAGGCAGCCCGCTTCCTGCGCGACGATGCCAAACCTTATTTCCTCTCCGGCGTCGCCCGGGCGGACCAGGACCCTTACGCCCTGGAGAAGCTCGGCGGCCTGTGGGCGGACCTCGAGGCGGCCGCGCATTTCGCCGATGCGGCGGCGGCGGAGTTCCAGGCGGCCTGGGACCAGGGCGAGGCCCTGACGGCGGAGGCCCGGGGCGCCCTGGCCGTGACCGTCGCCGGGGCTAAGGCCGCGGCCACGCGGGCGGGCCTGCGGGCGGCCGGGGAGATTTTCGAGGCGATCGGAGCCTCGTCCACGCGGGGGGCGCTGGGCCTCGATCGCTACTGGCGCAACCTGCGCACCCATACCCTGCACGATCCGGTGGCGTACAAGCTGCGTGACCTCGGGGCCTGGCTGGCCGGCGGGGGATATCCCAAGCCGAGCTTTTATTCCTGAAGGCGGAGGGCCCGGCCTGACCGCCTCACGACTCCAACTTCAACTCCAACTCCAACTCGAAAGGAAATCCACATGTCATTGCAACTCGGTTCCATCGCCCCCGATTTCACCCAGGATTCCAGCCTGGGCAGGATCGGCTTCCACGCCTATATCGACGGCCACTGGGCCGTGCTCTTCTCCCATCCCGCGGACTTCACGCCGGTGTGCACCACCGAGCTGGGCGAGACGGCCAGGCTCAAGGCCGAGTTCGACAGGCGCGGCGTGAAGGTGCTGGCCCTGTCGGTGGACACGGCCGATTCCCACACCCGCTGGATCCCGGACATCAACGAGACCCAGAAGACGGAGGTGGACTTCCCCATCCTCGCCGACGCGGACAAGAGCGTGGCCACCCTCTACGGCATGATCCACCCGCAATCCATGGACAGCCTGACGGTGCGCTCGGTGTTCATCATCGATCCGGCGAAGAAGATCCGCCTCACCCTCACCTACCCGGCTTCCACCGGCCGCAACTTCAAGGAGATCCTGCGCGTCATCGACTCGCTGCAGCTCACCGACTCGCACAAGGTGGCCACGCCGGTCAACTGGCAGGACGGCGAGGACGTGGTCATCCTCAACTCCATCAAGGATCCCGCCGAGGTCGAACGCCTGTTCCCCAAGGGATTCAAGACCGTGCGGCCCTACCTGCGCCTCACCTCCCAGCCCAACCGTTGATCCGGACACAGGAGAAGAGACCATGATCGTCTTACGCAATCCCGCCTTCCTTCCGGCCGCCAGGAACATCCTGGCGGCCTCCGTCCTGACGCTCCTTCCCTGCGCGCCCGCATGGTCCGCGGACGCCAAGAGCGCGAAGCCGGAAGCCCCGGCCGCCGAGGCCGCCGCCAAGGTCCACCGCATCGTCTTCCAGGTGACCATCGACGGCCAGGAGCATTGGAACGCCATCCTCAACCAGATCGAGAACGTGCAGAAGGGCTTCGCCCCCGAGAAGGTCGAGATCGAGGTCGTCACCCACGGCAACGCCACCGGCTTCGTGCTGGCCAGCAACAAGGCCGTGAGCGAGCGGATCCGGAAGATCGAGGCGTCCGGCGCGAACTTCGCGTATTGCGCCACCCCCCAGAAGAAGAACAACGTGAAGCCGGAGGAGCTGACCCCGGGCGTGACCATCATCCCTTCGGGACTGGTGCAGGTCATCAAGCGCCAGGAGGAAGGGTGGAGCTACATCAAGGGCGGGTCCTGAGCCGCCGCCGTCCGGGCTTCCAGCGCATCGAATGAACAGGCCATCCACCGCGATCCCGGAGGTGGCCCGGGAGATGCCATCGACGGCGGCATCTCCCGTCCGACAGACCGACTGCCTCCCACCGGGATTCCGGAGGACGCGACCAAGCAAAGGAACATCCATGCTACGCCTTTCCACCCTCGCCCTGGGGCTCGCCGCCCTCGCGCTCCCCGTGCCGGCCGCTGCCGCCCCGGAGATCCTCAACGCATCCTACGACCTGTCCCGCGAATTCTACGGGGAGTTCAACCCCGCCTTCGCGGCCCATTACAGGAAGACTTCCGGCTCCGACGTGGTCGTCAAGCTCTCCAACGGCGGCTCCAGCAAGCAGGCCCGCGCCGTGCTGGACGGCCTCAAGGCCGACGTGGTCACCTTCAACCAGGCCACCGACGTCCAGCTGCTGGTGGATGGCGGCCTGGTGGGCAAGGACTGGCGCGCCAAGCTGCCCAACAACGCCACGCCCTACTACACGCTCACCGTGTTCATCGTCCGCAAGGGCAATCCCAAGGGCATCCGGAACTGGGACGACCTGGCCAAGCCCGGCATCCAGAACGTGGCCACCAATCCCAAGACCAGCGGCAACGGCCGCTACACCTTCCTGGGCGCCGCCGCCTTCGCCAAGCGGAAGTTCGCCGGGGACGAGAAGCAGGTGGAGGAGTTCCTGCGGGCATTCTACGGCAATTTCCCGGTGCTGCCCACGGGCGGTCGCGACGCTTCCACCGCCTTCGGCGAGCGCGGCGTCGGCGACGTCCTCATCACCTTCGAGGCCGAGGCCCGCCTGCTGGCCGCCGAGAAGCCGGATCAGTACGAAGTGGTGGTCCCGCCGGTGACGGTGGCCCCGGACTTCCCCGTGGCCGTGGTCGACAGCGTGGCCAAGGCCCGGGGGACGGAAAAGGCGGCCCGCGCCTATGCCGAATACCTCTGGTCCGACGTCGGCCAGGAATTGGCGGCCAAGTACCATTACCGCGTCTCCTCGCCCAAGGTGGCCGCCAGGCTGTCCGCCGGCTTCCCCAAGGCCGAGATCGTCGACATCGGGACCGTGTTCGGGACCTGGGCCGACGTGCAGAAACGCTATTTCGCCGAGGACGGCCTCTTCGACCGCCTGGTGGCCAAGGCGAAGTAGGTGGGCCCCCGGCCTCTCCCCGGCTTCGGGCTCTCCCTGGGGTACACTTCGGGTTACCTCGGGCTCCTGGTGCTCATCCCCCTGGCCGCCCTGGCGGCCCACGGCTTCGATCTGGACGCCGCGGGCTGGCAGCGGGTCTTCCTGGGGGAACGCGCCCTGGCGACCTATCGCGTCACCTTCCTCTGCGCCCTGGCCGCCGCCGCCGTCAACACCGTCGCCGGCCTTTGCGTGGCCTGGATCCTGGCGCGCCGGGACTTCCCCCTGAAGCGCCTGGTGGATGCCGTCGTGGATCTCCCCTTCGCCCTGCCCGCCGCCGTGGGCGGCCTGGCGCTCTCCTCCGTCTACGGCCCCAAGGGCCTGCTGGGCGGGCCCGCGCTGGAATGGTTCGGAGTCCGCACCGCCTATTCGACCACGGGCGTGGCGTTGGCCATGGCCTTCGTGAGCCTGCCCTTCGCCATCCGCGCGGTGGAGCCGGTGCTGCGCGATCTCGACCGCGAAGCCGAGGAGGCGGCCCGCACCCTGGGCGCCGGCCCCTTACGCCTGCTCTTCCAGGTGCTGCTTCCTCCCGTGTTCCCGGCCCTCCTGACCGGCTTCGCCCTGTGCCTGGCCCGCGGCATCGGAGAATACGGCGCCGTGCTGTTCATGTCCCAGAACCTGCCCCTCGTCAACGAGGTGGCGAGTCTGCTCATCGTGGTGCGGCTCGAAGAGCCCAACCTGCCGGCGGCTTCCGGCATCGCCCTCGTCCTGCTCGCCCTGAGCTTCCTGCTCCTCCTGGCCGTCAACGTCCTCCAGTCCCGCGCCTCCCGCCGGAACCGCGCATGAGGGGTTCCCTGCCCGGACGGCTCGCCACCGCGGCCCTGTTCCTCGCCGCCTTCGCCTATCTCTCCCTCCTGCTCTTCCTGCCCTTGGGCAGCATCGTCCACTCCGCCTTCTCCCGGGGCCTCGGCCCCTACCTGGAAGCCGTCACGACGCCGGACGCGCTCCATGCCCTGAAGCTCACCGCCGAGGCCGCGGCCATCTCCCTGCCCCTCAACCTGGTCTTCGGCGTGGCCGCCGCCTGGGCCCTGGCGCGCCACGAGTTCCCCGGGCGGCAGGCCCTCATCACCTTGCTCGACGTCCCCCTGGCTGTCTCCCCGGTGATCGGCGGCCTGGTCTTCGTCTGCCTTTACGGACGGCGGGGATGGCTGGGCCCCTGGCTGCAGGAGCGCGGCATCGACATCATCTACTCCACGCCCGGCATCGTCCTCGCCACCCTGTTCGTCACTTTGCCGTTCGTGGCGCGGGAGCTGCTTCCCCTCATGCAAGCCCAGGGCCGCGAGGAGGAGGAGGTTTCCTTGAGCCTCGGAGCCGGGGGCTGGCGCACCCTGTGGCTGGTGACCCTGCCCAATGTCCGCTGGGCCCTGCTGCACGGGGCCGTGCTGGCGGCGGCCCGGGCGGTGGGCGAGTTCGGCGCCGCATCGGTGGTCTCCGGCCGCATCCGGGGGGAGACGGACACGCTGCCGCTGCACGCCGAGGCCCTGTACAGCAGCTACGATCCGGCCGGCGCCTCGGCCTGCGCCACCTTGCTGATGGGCTTCGGCCTCGTCTCCCTGGGGGCCAAGTCCCTGGCCGCGCGCAAGCTGGCCGGCGCGCCCGCACGGGCGCGGGGAGTCCGCCCGTGAACATCCGCATCGAGGCCTTGTCCAAATCCTTCGGGAACAGCCGCGTTCTCGATGGCCTGTCGCTGGACTTCGCCTCCGGCGAGCTCATCGCCCTGGTGGGCCCTTCGGGATCGGGCAAGACCACTTTGCTGCGCCTGCTGGCCGGGCTCGAGACCCCGGACGCCGGACGGGTGCTCTTCGGAAACCGGGACGTTACCCATCTCGATCCCGGCCTCCGCAAGGTCGGCCTCGTCTTCCAGCACTACGCCCTGTTCCGCCACATGCGAGTCTCCGCCAACGTCTCCTTCGGCCTGCGCGCCCGACCCCGGGCCACGCGGCCCCCGCGCGCCGAGATCGACCGGCGCGTGGCGGAGATGCTGTCCCTGGTGCAGCTCGACGGCCTGGGATCCCGCCATCCCTCCGAGCTGTCGGGCGGGCAGCGCCAGCGGGTGGGCCTCGCCCGGGCCCTGGCCTCCGAGCCGGACGTGCTTCTCCTGGACGAGCCCTTCGGGGCGCTCGACACCCCCGTGCGCAAGGACCTGCGCCGCTGGGTTCGGTCCCTGCACGACCGCCTGCCCGTGACCACGGTGCTGGTGACCCATGACCGGGAGGAGGCCCTGGAAATCGCCGACCGGGTGGTGGTGCTGGACCGCGGTCGCGTCCGCCAGATTGGCACGCCCCGGGAGGTCTACCATCATCCCGCCGACGTCTTCACCTGCGCATTCCTGGGCGAGACGAACACCTTCGAAGCCCGGGTGCGCGACGGCCGGCTGCGGCTCGGCAGCGCCGATCTCGCCGTGCCGCTTTCCCGGCCCGTCCCCGACGGACCCGTGACCGCCTGCGTGCGGCCCCACGACGTTTTCCTACAGCTTGTGGACCGGGATGCGGCGGCCGGAAAGGCCCCTCCGGACAGCCTTCCGGCGGTGGTGGAACGGGTGCAGGCGGCGGGGCCGGTCCTGCGCGAGTCCTTGCGCCTGTCCGACACGAGGGAACTTTTTGAAGCCGAGACGCCCCACGGGCCGGCGGGTGCCCGGGAGCCAGCCCCCGGGGACAGGGTAACCGTCCTGTTTCGGGTGGCCCATGCCTTCCCCCGGGCCGGGGATGCCCCGGCGACACCCGGGACCCGGAGGTCGGTCCTTTCCGCTTCAGCCTCGTTTCAGACCTGAATCGTCGTCAGCGCCGCAGCGGGAAGGCCGGCCTGGGGACATCCTTGCCCGCCGCCTCGCGGATGCGGATACCCAGTGCGTCGAACAGCGGTCCCTGGTAGCCGCCCCTCCCGTGCCCCGGCACAGCCCGGAACAGGCGCGGCGGACGGGAAAAGATGCGGGTGGACTCGCCGCGTTCTCCCCAGTTCCCCGTGCGCAGGAAGCTTCCGCGGCCCGTAGGCCAGTCGGGACGCGCATCCCCGGCGCTTTCCATGGTCCAGATCTGCACCCCGCCCTTGCCGCCGCCCACGACGTCCTTGAGGCTTAGGACGATGTCGATGCGGCCGTCGCCGTCCGCGTCCGCGAGGGTGGGCCCGCCCATGGCTCCGCGCTTGTCGAGGGTCACCTTGCGCTGCATGCGCCCGGCGGCATCGAGGATGGTGAGATGGGACACGAAATGGTCCACGCTGTAGGTGGTGAAGACGATTTCGGGCTTGCCGTCCTTGTTCAAATCGCCGATGGCGGCCTCGGAGGCCATGATCCAGGGCTCGCCGGCCACGTCATAGGTGTACTTCCATAGCTCCTCGCCTTCGGGGGAATAGGCGCGGATCTTCCCGTCCGAGGAGGGCACCACGATTTCCGGCCGCGGATCGCCGGCCAGGTTGCCGAGGGCCGGGATGGGCGCGGTCTCGGAGATGTTGTTGTAGTATCCGGTGAAGATGGGCGCGTCGGAGCAGCGCGGCGTCTCGAATCCGGCGGCGCGGGTCATGTCGGCATGGAGCACCCATAGGCAGTTCCCGTAGCCCGCCGTATCCCCGGCCTTTTCATGATGGGAATAGAGGATTATCTCCGGGCGCCCGTCCCCGTCCAGGTCCGCGAACACGGGCGGGGAATCGCTGAACTCGTCCCGATCCTCGCCGTCCGCGCCCCAGCCTTGGCGGGCCAGGGCGAGGTCGTGGAACATGGGCACGCTGGAGACCCAAGGACCCTTGAAGGAGGTATCGGCGGCGGCGGGCTTTCCGTCCGGGTGGAAGATGCCGATATAGGACGCGTCGTAGGTGGCGACCACCTCGGGTTTCCCGTCGCCGTCCAGGTCGGCGACGCCGACGTTCTGGTTGAAGCCGCCGTAGTCGTTGCACTCTTCGCAGTCCTGCGGCTGCGGCCAGCCCGGCACGGCCTCGCCGTGAAGGGTGTAGGCCATGGCGCTGGGCCCCGCGCCGCTCTTCACCGCCAGGATCTCCAGCCGGCCGTCCCGGTCGAGATCGGCGGCGGCCAGGGAACGGACTTCGCCGGAGGGGCCGGGCAAGGTCCGCGGCCAGCCCTCCAGGAGTCGTCCGGTCGCATCGTAGACGGCCACGCGGTTGCCGTAGGCGACGGCGATCTCGCCCTTGCCGTCGCCGTCGAAGTCGCCGACCACGGGACCGGCGTATTGCCGGGCGCTTCCGTGCACCTCTGCCGTGTCGCCGGGCAATCCCACGGCGGCGCGCCAGGCGATGTCCCCGCTCGCCTTCCACACGTAGAGGACGCTGTGTCGCGCCGCGATGATCTCCCGGGCGCCGTCGCCGTCCAGGTCGTAGACGGCGGGCGATCCGAACCAGCTTTCGTCCCAGCTGGCGGGAAGGGTGGTCTTGAGGACGGGGAGGGATTGGGCGGCCGGGATCCCCGCGAAGAGTCCCAGGAACAGCACCGCCCCGGTCAGGGCATTCCGGGACATCGGCATCGATGGTATCGACGGGATCTTTTGCATAATCGGAAATAAACGTCCCCGCCGCGCGAAAGCAACTCCTTCCGGAAGGCCGCTCCGCTTCCACCGGCCCCTATTTTACCCGGGTATTATTGACAAAATATTTTTACCCGGGTATAATTAAGATGTGACGCCGGTGCATGGCGCATGATTTGGACGCAGAAGGGAGACAGGATGGAAAGCGCGAGCGGATATACGGCCTTCGAAGCCGGCAGGTTGGTGGCCCGGGGTTCGTTGCCGGACGTGGTCCTCAAGCTGAAGAGGCGGATGGGCAAGGCCGATCAAGGCGCCTCCCTGATCTTCAGCGACGCCACCGGCAACGTCCTCGACTTCGATTTCCACGGCACGGAGAAGGACGTGCTGCGGCGGCTGGAGGTCTTCGTCCCGGAGGCGGCTCCGGATCGGGAGGGGCCGGGACGGCCGCGCCTCGGTGTCGTCTCGCGGGAGGTCTCCCTCCTGCCCCGCCACTGGGAATGGCTGGCCTCCCAGTCGGGAGGCGCCTCGGCGGCCCTGCGGAGGCTGGTCGAGGAGGCCCGGAAGAAGGCCTCGGAAGGCGCCTCCATCAAGCAGCTGCAGGAGCGGGCCTACAAGTTCCTGTCGGTGATGGCCGGCAATCTGGAGGGCTACGAGGAAGCCATCCGGGCCCTGTACCGGAGGGACGCAAAGGCTTTCTCCGCGCGCCTCGAGGCCTGGCCCCCGGACATCAAGGCCCATGCCTCGGAGCTGGCCCAGCCCGTGTTCGCCGCCGCGCCGAAGCGGCCCGACTGAGGCATGGGCCGCCGCCGCGCGCCTTGATTAGATTTTGGACAACCCCGTCCAGGAGCCCATATGTCAGCGATCCCGTTCACGCAGACACCGTATTATCAAATCCTGAAGCCGGACATGGCCGGGCTGGAAGGCGCCGCGGACGAGGTCGTCCGCCACGTGCGGGACTACGTGGACTGGATGGCGTCCATCCCGGAAGCCTCGCTGGATAAGGCCTATGCCCCCGGCAAGTGGACGCCGCGAGTGCTGCTCGGGCATGTCATCGACTCCCAGATCGTGATCCTGTTCCGCCTCCTAACCTTCGGGCGCGGGGACACTTCGCCTATCCCGGTGGCCCAGGAGGAGATCTGGGCCGCGCATTCCGGGCATGACCGCATCGCCAAGGCGGAGCTGATGCGGGGCTACCGGGCGGCGGCGGGATTCACGGAGTGGGTGGTGGGATACCTTACAGCCAATCAGAACAGCCTTGAGTCTTGTTAGAATCGTCCGGATTTTTCGAATTCGAGCCAATCCGCCTTGCCAAATCAATTGACCCAAACAGTCATCGGTGGTAAATTGTCCATATAGAGAGGACAAATTACCATGCAGAGCCGGCAGACCTCCACACAAAAATCCCTCAGACAAAATAAGCCTGGTAAGCTCGCGAAAATAAATAGGAAGGCGCAAACAACGGCTTCCAGCCATTTCCACCCAAAGGAGTCCGGCGATGTCAGCGGCTATCTCGCAGGTGCGGCTTCTGGCGTCCACGCAACCGCAAGATCGTCAAACGCTGTGGTTGACCAAATCAGAAATTTGGCCCGCAACTACAATGTAACGTCATCCGTGGCGGCAAGGATTCTTGATGTATCACCAAAAACGTATTCGCGATATCTCGAAAATTCCAAATCCCTGTCCGATCAGCAAAAGGATCGATTAAATGTCGTAGCATCCATATTGCAGCTTGGTAAAAGAGTCTTGGGGAATGAAGAGGAAGTCAAGAAATGGCTTTTTCGGCCCGTGCATTCTATCGAAAACCAGAGACCGATTGACTTGATCGTATCGGAGTCCGGTAGAAGAAGGGTAGAAAACGTCCTGCTTCAAATCGAAGGCGGAGCTTATTAGTTGCAAAGAATATTCAGGATTTGTGCAGGAACGTTTGATCCCAAGGATCCGACTGGAGCCGCATTAAGCTCGGAAGGTCGATGGCACAAGAAAGGCCAGAGAGTCCTGTACTTTGGCATGTCCTTATCGACTTGCGTACTTGAATTCAAGGCGAACGGGGTCTCGTACGCCACACTAAGGATGATGCATCACTTCAGCGAAGCTGAAATCCCCGATGATATCACTCCTGAAATTGTTACCGTGGATCTATATAAGCCTGGCTGGCAGCTTTCGAAGGACGAATCTCAAGATTATGGGTCGAAATGGTACACTGAAGGTCGCTCGCTCTTGCTTTTAGTGAAAAGCTCCGTTATCACAGCCGAAAATAACCTTGTGATGAACACAACTCACCCGGACTTCGGCCGGATTGCTTTTACTAATCCCGTGCCAGTAGAATTAGATCCGAGGTTGATAGACTAAGCCAAGAAAATATTTGCGGCGCTCAGCCTTCAATCGCGGAGCAGACCCCACCCCAACCTCAGGATCAGCGCCCACACCACGCACAGGAACACCCGCCTGATCCACCGGTTCCCGGCCCGCATCGCCGTCCGGCTGCCGATCAACCCGCCCAGCAGATTGCACGCCGCCATCGGCAGTGCCTGCTTCCACAGCACCAGCCCCGCCAGCGCGAACCAGAGCAGCGCGCCGAAGTTGGAAACCCCGTTCACGAACTTGGCCGCCGCCGAGGCCTGCAGGAAGTCGCGCCCGAAGCCTAGGATCAGCGCCACCACCAGCAGGCTGCCCGTCCCCGGACCCAGGAAGCCGTCGTACCCGCCGAGGACGGCGCCCAGGAGGAAGCCGGCGGGCGCCTGAAGGCGATGTGACAGCCCGGGCGTCGACCGCGCGCCCAGATCCGGCCGCCACCAGGTGTACACGGCAGCCAGGCAGAGGACCAGGAGGATGAGGGGGCGCAGCAGGGCCGGGTCCAGCCGGGACACGGCGCGGGCCCCCAGCCAGGAGGCGGGGAGGGCGGCCAGCATGGCGGGAACCACGATGCGCGGGGGCACGGGGACGCGGAGGGCGTAGGTCACGGCCGCGCCCGCGGTGCCGGCGAAGGACGCGCACTTGGTGGTGGCGAGCACGGCGGCCACCGGGGCGCCGGGCAGGAGCAGCAACAGGGCGGGCACGGTGATCAGGCCGCCCCCGCCGGCCACGGCATCGATGAAGCCGGCTCCGAAGGCGGCGAGGAGCAATAGGGCGAATCCCGATGGGTCCAGGTCCGGCATCGGTCAAACCTAGAAAAATCAGAATCACGGAATACCTGGAATCCAACGAAGCTTGCCGTCGATTCGGGGGATATATCCGGGGGATTGGGGGTACATTAGCAGGCGACCGGTTGGCCGGACCCGAGGTCCATTTGACCTAACCTTTCCTGCGGGCCGCCATGCCCGGCCATGGTTTCCTGGCTATTGTAGCCAATTCAGGCAAATTCGACGGCGGGCCACGGTCACCCGTTCGGCGAGTTCGGGAGGCTCTTCATGCGCGGTATCGTGCGGACGATGGTGGCGGTTGCGACGGGCCTGGGTCTGGCCCTCCCGGCCTGGACCCAGTCCGGGATACATCCGGGCTTCACCTTCACCAGCCTCCGGCCCACCGGATTCAACCCCGGGGTCAGCGGCCTGGATACCCTTCCCAACGGCGATCTCGTGGTCGTCACCTGGGACGGCTTCGGCAAGGACAAGGGCTCGGTGTACATCGTCTCCAACGTCCGCACCGGCACGTCCGCCAACATCACCTACAAGAAATTCGCCGGCAGCCTGAACGAGCCGCTGGGCGTCAAGGTGCTGAACGGGGAGATCCACGTCATCACCCGGGATCAGATCCTGGTCCTGCCAGACGCCAACAAGGACGGCACGGCGGAGACGCCGCGCAAGCTGGCCGACAACTGGGGAACCCTCGCCAACGACCCCAAGATTCTGGAGTTCGCCTTCGGGCTGCCCTACAAGGCGGGCAAGTTCTACATGGGCCTCGCCACCGCCTGGCCCCTCACCAACTCCCAGGCCAGGGAGCGGGGCTGCATCCTCGAGGTGGACGCGACCTCCGGCGCGCATACGCCCTTCGCCTGCGGCTTCCGGACCCCGAACGGCATGGCCTTGGGGCCCGACGACGAGCTCTTCGTCACCGAGAACCAGGGCAACTGGGTCCCCTCCTCCAAGTTCACCCGCGTGAGCAAGGGCAAGTTCTACGGCGTGAAGAAGGACCTCCCCAGCGGATTCTCGTCCAACACCGAGACCCCTCCCAGCATCTGGATGCCGCACAGCAACACCCTCTCCGTCTCCCCCACCCAGCCGGTGTGGATGAAGGCCGGCATCTTCAAGGGGCAGTTCATCGCCGGGGACAACAACCTGGGCACCTTGCAGCGCTTCTTCCTGGAGAAGGTGAACGGCGAATACCAGGGCGCGCTGTTCCGCTTCACCGCGGGCCTGGAAGCCGGCGCCAACCGCATCATCGCCAACGGCGACGGTTCGTTCTACGTGGGCGGCATCGGCACCAACCTCTGGGCCGGATGGGATTGGAACGACCGG
This sequence comes from uncultured bacterium, assembly GCA_966238865.1. GTDB lineage: Bacteria > Fibrobacterota > Fibrobacteria > UBA11236 > UBA11236 > CBILQL01. The sequence goes on along the minus strand of CBILQL010000041.1, from coordinate 1,938 downwards.
TGGTCGGGTCTGCAGCGCCTCACTCCCAACGGCCAGACCGCCTTCGAGATGCTGGCCATCCGTTCCAAGGGGTCCAACAGCTTCGAGGTGGAATTCACCGAGCCCGCGGCGGCCGGCGCCGGCACGGCGGCCAACTGGCAGGTGCAGCAATGGGCCTACGTCCCGGCGGCCGATTACGGGGTGGGCAAGCAGACCACCGAGAACCTCACCGTCCAGTCCGCGCAGCTCAGCACCGACGGGCTCAAGGCGACCCTGACCATCCCGGGGCTCAAGGCCAGGGACGTGGTGTACTTCCGCCTCAACAACGTCGCCTCCAAGGCCGGGAAGAACATCTGGAGCAACGAAGCCTGGTATACCCTGAACGCCTTCGGTCCGGGAACGGACGTGGAGGTGACCCCGCCCGTGGCCCTTGGCCGGGACGGAGAAAAGTATCGCGAAGCCGGCGCTGGCCGGCTGGTCTCGGCCGCCTGGGGGACGGCCGGGACCCTTGCGGGCACGCCGGGAGCGCTGCGCTTCCGGGTGCTGGCTTCCGGGCCCTTCCGGGCCGACATCCGGGACGCGCGCGGCGCGCTGGTGGAAACCCGCTCGGGCATAGGTCCCCTGGACCTTACCTCGACGGCGGTTCCGGGACGCGGGGCCTACGCGGTGACCGTGACGGCCGCCGGCGGACGCGAAACCGCCTGGATCCGCGCCGGACGCTGAGCGGGCGTCCAACCGGCAGCCTCCGCCTGAATACGGCGCGCATCTGCCGGCGCTTTCCTCGGCGTCAGTCGCGGCGCCGGCCGCGGCTAGCGGGGCAGCCTGGGCCGCAACAGCGCGTACAGCCAGGCTCCGATCAGGGCCCCCGCCAGGGTGAACAGGGCCCAGCCCTCCCCCGATCCGATCTGGGCGTAAATCGGCCCCGGGCAGGTCCCGGTGGCGAACCAGCCCAGCCCGAACAGGAAACCTCCGAACACCGTTCCCTTGTTCAAGGGCTTGCCGGGAATTTCCAGGGGCTCGCCGCGAAGCGTGCGGGGATGGAAGCGCTTGAGGAGGAACACCGACAGGGCGCCCACCGCCACGGCCGATCCGATGATGAGATAGAGATCCGGCTCGCGGAAGAAGAACATGTTCCGGATCTTGTACCAGGAGATGACCTGGGCCTTGGTGAGGACGATCCCGAAATAGGCGCCGATCAGGAGATACACGAGCCGGCCCATGTCAGCGCCCCAGGCCCAGCAAGGTGTGGATGAGCGCGCCCGCGAGTCCGCCGGCGAAGAAGGACAGCGTGGCGACGAGGCTGGACTTCTGGAGGTTGGACAGGCCCATGATGCTGTGGCCGGAGGTGCAGCCCGCCGCCCAGCGCGTGCCGAAGCCGATGAGGACGCCGCCCAGCAGCAGCTTCACGGCGCCGGCGGCGTCGTGGAGATGCGGCGGGAGCAGGGGCGCGGGATTGGAGGACAGGAAGCGCGTGGCGACGAAGCCTCCCAGGGCCATGCCGCCCACGAATAGGAGGTTCCAGGCCTCCTTCCGCCAGTCGTAGGCCCGGAAGTATCCCAGGGTGGACTTGGGCAGGAGGGCCGCGCAGAGATGGCGGAAGCTGGAGCTGACGCCCAGGTTCTTGCCGCCGAGCAGCAGAAGGAGCGGGATGGTGAGGCCTATCAGGGGGCCCGAGACCCACCAGGGCCAGGGAGAGAGGATGGCTTCGGACATCCCCCTAAGATATCAAGAAAAACGGCCTATTTCTTTTTCCGGAGCAGGCTCAAGGATTTGACGAAGTCCATGAGGCTGTCCTCCTTGAAGTCCTTGAACTCGCCCGCGTCGAAGTAGGCGCCATGGCCGGAGGGGCAGACTTCGTAATGGATATGGGGCTGGAACTTGTCGGCCACCCGCGTCATCGCCTCGCCGCAGGAGGGGCAGGCGACGTTCTCCATCTCGTCGTATTCCTTGCCCACCTTC
>CBILQL010000040.1:0-14547 GCA_966238865.1 uncultured bacterium | reverse complement strand
TTGATTTCGCCCATTTCTTATCCTTGTCTTATCCTTGTTTCATCGTCCGTATAACAATTTATTGAACGGTTCCGTTGTTGCCCCTTTGGGAATACTCTGGTATTGGTTGTTCATTCTTCCCCCCATAAAAATTAGCCGAAAAACAAAAGGAGGGCCGGGAACAACAGAAACAGTTGTTTGTGGAAAAAGCCTGGAACAAAAGAAAGGAGCCAGGAGCTTCAGAGGGTAGGGAGTTGTGATTGGAAGCACTGAAAAAAGGTAATAATCGCCCTACTTTCTGGCCTTTTCCGGAAAAGAGGGGGCGAGAATGGGCGGTGAAAGGGAATACTACCCGCGAGGAACGTGGGGGCCACATCCTGCAGATGGGGAAGAGCCGTGGCAATGGCAAAGACAGACACCCGCCATGCCTCAGCAAGTTCGCTTGAACAAATCGGAGCTTCGGTTGGAAGAAATTCTGACCAAGGCACTGGAGCGGAAAGCCGGCCTGACTGAGCGGCAGAAAGACTATTTCCGGCATTGGATGTTCGCCTATTTGGAGTATTGCCGGAGAACGAATCAGCTGCCGAACGAGGAACAAAGCCGGATGTCCTTTTTGGAAAGGATGGGGCAGAAGGGCAGGAGCTCCTTCGTCATCCAACAGGCTGACAAAGCTATACGGTTCCTGCGAAAAACGATTTGGGGATCGTTGCATTCCGAAGCCGTCTCATTCGGTGAAGGTTCTGGGAGTGGGGAAATACGGGGCGGACGGGACGGAAGTGAGGTCTGGAAGCGGGTTCTGGAACGCATGGAACGGGAGGTGCGAATCAGGCATTATTCCTCGAAAACTTTGAAAACGTATGTCCATTGGATCCGTGGCTTCGCCCAGTTCCTATCCTACCGGGATCCGAGCGGATTGAAGGCCGGAGAAGCGAAGTCATACCTGGAATACTTGGCCATTGAGCGCGGGATAGCGGCGTCTACCCAGAACCAGGCTTTTAATGCCTTGCTGTTTCTATTCAACAATGTGCTCGGCATCGAGCTCGAAGAACTCACGGACACCCCGCGGGCGAAGAAAAGCGGCTATGTGCCGGAGGTGTTTTCCAAGGAGGAAGTGGAAAAGATGTTCCACTTGCTGGAGTATCCCTATGACATATTCGCGCAGCTGCTCTATGGATGCGGGTTGAGGCTGGGTGAAGGCCTGAACCTGCGCGTACAGGACCTGGATCTGCCGTTGCGGAAAATCACGGTTCATCGGGGCAAGGGAGGCAAGTGTAGGAGACTGGTGATACCCAATCGTCTGGTTCCGCCGCTGACAGCCCATCTGGGCAAGGTGCGGAAGATTTACGAACGGGACCTCGAGGAGGGGACCGCCGGCGTTTTCCTTCCGGAGGCGCTGGAGAGGAAATATCCCAAGGCCGCCAGGGAGTGGCCATGGTTTTGGGTGTTTCCGGGTAGAAAACAGACTCTGCTCCCGCAATCTGGAGAGCTCAAGCGATACCACCTGCATGAAACCCTTATCCAGAAAGCCATTCGGAACGCGGTCCTCGAGTCCGGGATTCCGAAACATGCGTCCGCCCATACGTTTCGCCACAGTTACGCCACCCATCTGCTGCATATGGGAGTCGATATCCGCACGGTCAAGGATTGGATGGGGCATGAGGATGTCAAGACCACCCAGATTTACACCCAGGCCTTGCAATCCCTTCGCAGCGGCCCGTCCAGCCCCCTGGATTGGCTGTGAGGGCCGGGAGCGGGGTCGCCGGGGCGGGTGCCGTCCGCGGGATGGGGGCGGCAACCGCTTTTCAGCCGGCGGGATTGGCCGGGGAGGGGTTGGCGGAGGCAGGCGCAGAAGGTTTCAGACGCCGCAGCGCGAAGCTCTCCTCGCCGAAGCCGCGTACCTGGACTTCCACGTCCTCGCCTTGGAGGTGGTCGTGCTGGGAGGCGAGCCAGCGGGCGGTTTCGGGGTCGGCGGCGGCTTCCGTGGTGAGGACCAGGTCGCCGCCGGAGCAGAAGCCCAGCAGGCGGGCGGCCAGGTTGAGGGTGGAGCCGAAATAGTCGAGCCGGCCGTTCTGGTTGACGGCGATGCAGGGTCCGCAATGGACGCCGGTCTTGAGGACCAGGCCCTGCAGCGATTCGCCCAGGAGGCGATGGGATTCCAGGGCCGCTCGCACGGCGGAGAGCGGTTCCGGGAACACGGCCAGCACGGCGTCGCCGATGGTCTTGACCACGGCCCCGCCTTCGGCGGCGACCGCGGCCTTCAGCAGATCGAAGTGCCCCATCACCAGGCCGAAGGCCTTGGCGTCACCGACCTCGCGGTACAGGCGCGTGCTGCCGCGCAGGTCCGTGAACAGGAAGGCGAGGCGGCCCACCGAGATCTCCTCGCCGGGGCGCAGGGCCTCCTCGGAGAAGAGGTCGCGGAAGGCCTGCAGGGCGGTGATCTCGGCGGCGGTCACGGCGTCGTCGGCCCAGGCGGTGCGTTCCAGGAGGAAGACGGCGGGGCGGCCGGTGTGGTTGCGCAGCGTGAGGCGAGCGGCGGGGTTCCATTGCGCCTCCTCCCGCTGCCAGCCGCCGGGCTCCGGGGCGGCCAGGGGAGCGGTTTCGCCGCCGGAGGCGGCGAGGACGTGCAGGGCTCCCGGCAGGGAGGGGGAGCGCAGGCGGTAGCGGCCCGCCTCCAGCCCCAGCTCCAGCGCCGATTCGGCGCCGGCCTCCAGGGAGACGCGGGCGGCGATATGCGGCGTCCGGCGGGGGCCGCCCACGCAATATTCCGCCGCCTCGGCGCGGCGGACGGCGGGGTTGGGCCGGAAGGTCGCCTCCACGTTACGGTCGAAGGACGCCTTGAAGTCGATGCCGCAGGTCTCGCAATGCACCGGGGAGCGGAGGTCGCGCAGGCTCGCGGCCGTGGCCTTGGAGCCGCGGCAGGAGGGGCAGAGGAGGTCCCAGCGGAAGTCCACCAGGCCCGCGCGCGCGGCCTGGAGGAAGGTGACCAGGACGCGGCGGCGGGGCGCGCCCCAGGCGTCGGCCAGGGCGTGGGGCCGCAGGCGGCCGAGCTCGGCGTCGTCGCCGGAGAGCAGGAGCCGTTTCAGGCGATCCGCGAGGTCCGGATCCGCGCCCGCCTCCAGGAGCTCGCGGCCCCGGGCGGACAGCCGGGCCAGGCCGCCGGGCGAGAAGGATTTCCGGAGGCGCAGCGGGGCCGGCGCGTTGCCTGCTTTAGCGGCCGCGTCGAAGCGCGCGAAGACGGGGCCGAAGCGGCGCGGCAGCCCGAAGCGGAAAGCCAGGGAGAGGAGCGGGCGGAAGAGGACGTGGCGGGGCCAGAGCTCCACGCCGTACAGGAGGCGGGAGCCGCCGCCGCCGGGCAGGGAATCCAGGCGCGCCCAGGCCTTCATGCGGTGCAGGGGGCCGTTCAGGAAGCAGCGTTCCACCGAGAAGCGCTTCGGCTCCTGCCATTCGAAGCTCTCCTCGATCCAGCGCAGCGTCATCCCCGCGGCGCGGGCGGCGAGGAGGCGGGCGCCCGGAGGCAGGTCCAGGTCCGCCGGGGGAGCCGGAATCAGCGGGGGAAGGCCGGCCTCGCGGTTGAACCGATCGGTATCCGCCAGGAGGGGCCAGAGCCGCTCCGGGGCGGACTCCAGGCGCCAGGACCAGGCGAATTGCAGCGGCTTCCGGGGCATGGGACCATTCTAGGCGGTGGCGGGCCCGGGGAGCCAGCCCCCCGGGCGCGTCAGGGCAAAGACACGGGCTGGATGAGGTTGGTATCGAAATCCGGGGCGAATAGGACATAACCCTTGGTATCGCTGATCGCAACGAAGTCCGTCAGGTCCGGCCGGAAATCTTCCCCGGCCGAGGCCGGGACCAGGTCTTCTTCCGTCACCACGATGCCGGCATGTTCGGCCGCTTCCATGTCGATGCGTTCCACGGCGCCGTCGGGCGTGCCGTAGCTCCCGGCGCAGGCCACGTACAGGTATTTTCCCCGCACTGAGTTCGCGGCCGGGTTCTTGTGCCTGAGCTTGATGGTCCCGGCCACTTCGCGGGTTTCGGCGTCGATGACGACGATCAGGGCGGTGTCCTTGGCCTCGTAGCGCATCCCGAGCCGCTGCAGGGTGACGAAGAGGCGATCGCCGTATACGACGGCGCCGTCCATGCGGGGCACGGCGCCTTCCACGCCTTTCAGGGTATCGGCCACGTATTCCGAGAGGTCGATGGAATCCAGCATCCCGCCGTTCTTCTTGTCGGCCTCGGCCACCAGCAGGAAGGCGCTGTTGTAGCGGGTGATGAAGGCGGTTTTGCCGGCGATCGCGATCTGATGGGGGTTGGAGCCCGCGCCCGTGTTCAGGTCGAAGGACACATTGGCGGGCTCGAGGGTGCCGCCGGAGAATCCCGTCACCACGCCCAGCGTCCTGTCCATCAGGAAGACGCGGCCGCCGGCGGCGGAGAGGGCGTTGTCGGAGCTCACGGCCTTGTAGCTGGCTTCGAAGGCGCCGGTCCTTCCGTCGAGGCGGCTCAGGGCCCCGACCTGGAAGTTGGATTCCGAAATCGCGAGCACGGAATCGTCGGCCACGGCCAGGGAGTTGGGGGGGAGGGTTTCCGCGTGGAAGGCCACGATGGTGTCCGCGTCGGGATCGATGACTGCGATGCCGAGGGCGGTGTCGGCGCGGTTGCCGACGTACAGCAGGCCGTCCAGGAAGGCCGCCGAGGTGGCTCCCCGGAGGGTTTCCAATCCTCTCGTTATGGAATCAGGCGGGTCGGGCGGCGGGGGAATCCCGTCGTCTTCGTCGTCGGCGAGGCAGCCGGCGAAGCCGAGCGCGGCTGCGAAGAGGAGCGGCGCCGCTCGGGTGGTGCGGGCCGGGCCGGCAGTGGGAAGTCGTTTGCGGTTGTCGCGGATCATGGAATACCTCGGAATGGTTAGGGATTGATGGAAAGCCGGAAGGAGTAGCGCCGCCCCGACTTGGGGCTGTAGGCGAAGTCGCGGTAATGCCTGTCGGCGAGGTTGTCGGCGCGCAGCGCGGCCTGCAGGCGGCGCATGCGGTAGCGCAGCCCGGCGCCCCACAGGGATTCCGCCGGGCGGCGCGTGCCTTTGAGGGCGAGATCGTCCGGATAGTACGGCGACCGGAAATCCAGGTCGACGTCCGCCCAGAGGGGAGGCAGCAGGGCCAGGGAGGCCTCCGCCCGGTTCTGGACGGCGGAGGCGTAGGCCGGCAGGTTGCCGGCGGCGGGCCCCGCCAGGATCTCGGGGCGGGAGGCGGTGAAGGCGTCGGAAAGGCGCCAGCGCGCGCCTTCCGCGACGAGGCGCAGCTCGAAGCCGAGGATCCGGGAATCGGCCCCATTGACGAAGTGGAGGAAGTTCCCGGAACCGCGGGGAGCCAGCCGGATGGGGTCGCGCAGCATCTGCCAGAACGGCCCGGCGGTCAGCGTGAGGGGGCCCAGGGAGGCGGAGCCTTCCAGGGAGGCCCCCAGGGACCGTTGGGAGCCCAGGCGCATGTTCTTGTGCACGCCGTTGTTGTCGCCGAGGAGCTCGTACAGGGCGGGCAAACGTTCCACCATCTCCAGCTCCGCCATCGCGCCGCGCCAAAGTGCGGCGTCCCGCGGCGCGGTCCACGCGAGGCCGAGCCGGACAGTCTCCGCATCCCCGTCCCGGGTGAAAGGCTCCGGGGCGCGGATGCCGGCGAGGCCGGAGACGTCCTCGGACTCGAGGCGTTCCCGGACGAGGACCGCCTCGGCGCGGGCCGACAGGCCCCGGGGCAGGGGAAGGCTCAGCGCCAGGGACGGCTCGACGAAGGCGCGATCGGCGTCCGGGGGCGGATAGACTCGGAAGCCCCCGGGCTCGCGGCTGTCGACGGACTCGTAGCCGGCACGCGATCCGATCCGGGCCCGGATCCCTCCCGGCAGGGAGGCGGAGATCGCGGCCTGGGCGGCGAAGCGCCGGCCGTCCCGCTCCAGGGAATAGCTGTCGTAGCCGAGGCTCTGGCCCGGGTCCCGGAAAGCGTCCGCCTGCCAGCCCGCCTCCAGGGAGGCGGAGAAGCCCGTCAGCGCGCCGAATGCGAGGCTGTCGCGCCAGGCGCCGTGGAGGAGGATCTCCTCCCGCCCAGTGTAGGCCCGGGAGAGATCGGTGTAGAGGCCGGGGTATTCCTTGCGGTGGGCGTCGTAGCGGAATCCAAGTTGGCGCAGGCGTCCGCCCGCTCCCAGGCTGCGCCAGGACAGGTTGAGCCAGCCGCCGGCATAGGCGTTGTTGCGGATCTCGCGGATGTAATCGTCCTCCCGCACGTACTCGGTTCCGTTGTCGGTGGGGAAGGGATAGTCGTTGCGGGCGGCCTGCAGGCCGGCGCTCGCGTAGAGCGCGGCGTCGCCGGAGCCGGCCTTGGCGGCCAGGGCCGTTTCCTGGCCTCCGAAGCTGGACAGCCTGCCGGTCAGGGAGAGGGGAGCCCCGCCCGCGGGGAAGGTGGACAGGCGGATGGACGCGGACGCGCCCTCCGGACCGTCCTCGGCGGACAGCCCGCCCTTGTCCACGGCCATCTCCCGGATCATGAGCACCGGGAGCTTGCCGAGATCGACGGAGGGCTCCAGGGAGGAGTTGAGGGGGATGCCGTCCAGGTAAACCGCCAGGTGACGTCCGTCGGATCCGCGGAACCAGGCCTCGGAGTAGCCTCCCAGGCCGGACTGGCTGCGCACCCGGAAGCCGGGCACCGCTTTCAGGGCGTCCGCCAGGTTCTCGTGGCGGCGAAGGTCTTCCAGGGAGAGGATCTGGACGCCCGGTGGGGTGGAGGCCGCGGCCCGGGAGCGGGAGCGGGGCAGCTCCACCGTGTCGCGGCCCGGTGATCGATAGGCGCTGTCTCGGTAGGTGCTGTCGCGCGTCGGCGCCGCCGCTCCGGAGGGGAGTGTTTCCGCGCCGCCGGCCAGGGACAGTCCCGCCGAGAGGAGCAAAAGCAGCCCGGCCCTCGAGGGACCGGACGCGAACCGATGGGGCGTCATGCCGCCTTCCAGGCCGGAAGGGACGGGATCTGCGCCGCCGCCTGCCGAGCCGGATGGATGTGAACGGCCTCGAGGCGGACGCGGCGGAAAAGTCCCGGCCGGATGGCGGGGAGGCTTTCCGTCGACCTCGGCTTCGAAGGCCAACAGATCCCTCGCAGGTGAGTCTTCTGGCTCGCGGGTCCCGGAAGCGGATGGTCCTGCCATCCGCCCCTGCCTACTCCTCCGCCTTCCCGGCCGGTTATCGGCCAGTGGCCGGTCCTTTATCCGCGCAAGTGGGCGGATAAAGGACCTGAAGTTTCGTACCGCTTACAGCGACGAGCTCGCTTCCGATTCGCACGGAATTCCTCGTTATGTGGCGCCGCCGAAGGCGCATCGCCACTCCCTGCAAGGCATCCCCAAGTCTAGTAACGCGCCCCCTTTTTTTCACGCTTTTGCTTCTGGACACGGAGACAAAAGCATATATTCAGTCCATTTACGCAGGGAGCGACCTGTGTCCGAGGAATCGACCGGCGACGTCCGGGACATCACCTTACCCCGCGGAAACCTGGGCCCTGTGTCCGATCCTCTGCGCCTCGAGGCCGTCCACCGCAGCGGACTCCTGAACGAAACCCCCACCCAGGATTTCGATCGCATCCTGGGGCTCGCCGTCCGCTGCCTCGACGCCTCCTGCGCCGCCTTCCTCGTGGTCTCCGGGGACGGGTTCCATTGCCGCGGCTCCGCGGGACTGCCGGAGTCCTGGTCCACGATCGATCCCTGGCCCCTGGACTGGCCCTTCCTCCTGGAGAGCGCCTTCGAGGGGCCGCTGGCGGTCGGCAGCGCGGACGCGGAAGCCGCCCGCCTGGCGGAGCTTCCGGAGGCCCCCTTCCATGCCTATGCAGGCGCACCCTTGCGGGATCCGGAGGGGAACCGGCTGGGTGTCCTGGCGCTCTGGTGCGAGCGCGCCCGGTCCTGGACCTCGGAAGAGATCGATCTCGTGCTCGGCTTTTCCCGATCCCTGGCGGACCTGGTGGCCCACCGGCTGGAGGCCCGCCGCCGCGAGGAGGAACTCAAGGCTTCCGCGGAGCGGCTGAGGCTGGCGGTGGAGAGCGGAAGCGATCTGCTGTACGAATTCGACGTGCAGTCGGGCGCCCTGCGCACGGTGGGCTCCGTGGACCGCCTCCTGGGCTATGCCCCCGGCGAGCTGCCGCTGCATGTCGACAGCAGGCTCCGGGTGCTCCATCCCGAGGACAGGGAACGTGTCGAGGCGCGGGTCAAAGCCCATCTCGAGGCCGACGAGCCCTTCTTCGAGGAATACCGGGTGGTGTGCAAGGACGGGTCCGTGCGCCACTGGTCCGATCGGGGCAGGACGCTGCGCAACGCCCAGGGACGCCCCACCCGCTGGGTGGGCCTGATCAACGACATCACCGAGCGCAAGCGCGGGGAGGAGGCGCTGCAGCGTTCCCTCGAGGAGCGGGACGTCATCCTCGGCATCCTCGACACCCCCGTGATCGCCCGGGAGCCGTCCGGCCGCATCGTCTTCGCCAACCGGGCCGCGGCCGCCTACCTCGGCTTCCCGGATCCGGAGGCCCTGATGGCCTCCGGACGCGCGGTGCTCTCCGATCGCTTCGCCGTCACAGACGCGGGCGGGCATCCCGTCGATCCCGGGGATCTGCCCGGGCTGGCCGCCCTGCGCGGAGAGGCCCGGAAGGGGATCCTGCTCCGCCTGGTCGACAGGGAGAAGGGGAGCGCCGCCTGGTCGGTGGTCAACTCCACTCCGGTGGCCGACTCCCAGGGGCGGGTGCGGCTCTCCATCACGGCCTTCCACGACATCACCGGGCTCAAGCAGGCGCATATCGAGCTGGAGCGCGGCCGGGACGAGTGGGACGCTATCCTGCATGCCATGGACTGCGGGGTCCTCGTCCTGGACCCCCAGGGGCGCCGCCTGTACGCGAACCCGGCGGCGGCCCGGCTGCACGGCTGCAGCTCGGTGGAGGATCTGACCGCCATGGGCCCGGAGGAGTTCGCGGCCCGCTTCGAAATCCTGGATCGGGAGGACGGCGGAAGCGTCCCCCCGGATCGCCTGCCCGACGTGCGCGCCCTCCGCGGAGAGCGGGTCGAGGAGGAGCTGGTCTGCTTCCGCAACCTCGCCAACGGCGAGGTGAGCTGGACCCGCGTCTGCGCCGTCCCCGTGTTCGACCAGGGGGGCGGGGTGCGCATGGCGATCCTCACGCTGCAGGACATGACGGCCCTGCAGCGCGCCCAGAATGAATTGGCGCGCAGCCGGGACGAGCTGGACGTGATCCTGCGCACCATGGACAGCGGCTGCACGGCCCAGGATGCCACCGGCAGCCTGGTCTTCGCCAACCGGGCCGCGGCCGCCCTGCTCGGCTACGGCTCGCCCGAGGAGCTGCTCCGGGCCGGCGGCAAGGTGATGGAGCGCTTCGAGATCATCGACGTCGCGGGGGAGGCCTACCCCCTGGAGCGCCTCCCGGGGCGGCGGGCCCTGCGCGGCCGCGCCGTGAGCGGCGAGGTGATGGGATACCGGGAGAAGTCGTCCCGCGAGGTGAGGTGGTCCATCGTGAACGGGACCCCGGTGCCGGACGGGCAGGGCGGCGTGCGCATGGCCATCAACGTCTTCCATGACATCACCGCCCTCAAGCGCGCCGAGGAGGCGCTGGTGGAGTCGCGGCGGAGCCTCGACCTCGTCTTCCGCAACGTGAGCGACATGGTGGCCCTCATCGAGGTGGAGCCCGGGGGCGGCTTCCGCAACATCGTGGCCAATCCCGCCCACCTCGAGCATTGCCGCCTGGCGCCCGAAAGCTTCCCCGGATCGATGCCGGGAGCCCACCTGCCGGCCGCGGAAGCGGAGCGCATCGCGGAAAGCCTTCGCGAGGTGAGCCGGAGCGGTAAGCCCAGGACCCTGGAATCCGCGTCCGTCGACGCGGGCGGGCGGCCCATCCTGTTGGAGGCCCTGCTGAGCCCGATCCTCGACGGGTCCGGCCGCTGCACCCATATCCTCAGCGTGGCCAAGGACGTGACGGGCCGCAAGCGCGCCGAGGAGGCCAACGCCTCCCACCTGCGCTTCCTGGAGCGGACGGATGCGGTGGCGCGGGCCGGCGAGTCGGCGCTGGATTCCGAGAAGGTGCTGCCCGCGGTGCTGGCCAAGGTGCTCGAGGTCATGGACTGCCGCACCGTCCTGCTGGTGCATCCCGCCGACCCGGACTCGCCCGACTTCCGCATCCCATTCTCGGCCTCGCGGGACGGGGAGCCACTGGGCGATCAGCGGCCCCCGGCCAGCGCCACCTTCCGGGAGCTCGCCCGGCGCGTGCTCGGGAAGGACGGCCCCCTCGCCCTCTGCGCCGGGGCCGATCTGCCCGAGAGCAGGTACTGGCTCGAGGCCTTCGGCGCCGACTCCATCCTGGCCCTGGCGCTGCGCCCGCGCGCCGGCAAGCCCTGGCTGTTCTGCCTGCTGCGCCCCCCGGGGGCGCCGTCCTGGACGCCCGAGGACGAGGCGGTGTTCCGGGACATCGGGACGCGCATCTCCGCGGCCCTGGGGAACATGCTCCTCTACCGGGACCTGCGCCGCTCCGAGGAGAAGTACCGCACCCTCTTCGAGCGCTCCCTGGACGGCGTCTTCCGCTGCGCCCCGGACGGCACCGTGCTGGACGCGAATCCGGCCCTGGTGGAGCTGCTCGGGTGCGCCAGCCGCGCCGAGCTGGTCGGCGACGCCCAGCGGCAGCTGCTCCCCGCCGTGGGCCTCGAGAACCTTCCCGGCCGGCGCGAGCCCTTCATCGTCGAGCTGGCGCGCAAGCACGGCGGGAAGGTCTGGGCCGAGGTCATCGCCCAGGCCATCCGGCGCTCGGACGGGGAGGTGGTCTGCTACGAGGGCATGGTGCGCAACATCGACGATCGCAAGCGCACCGAGGCGGCCCTCAAGGAGAACGAGGAGGTGCTCCGCCAGGCGCAGAAGATGGAGGCGGTGGGCCGGCTGGCGGGCGGCGTGGCCCACGATTTCAACAACCTGCTGACGGCGATCAACGGATTCGGCGATCTGCTGCTGATGGAGGTGGCCAAGGACGATCCCCGCCGCCTGCACGTGGAGGAGATCCGCAAGGCCGGCGAGCGGGCGGCGGGCCTGACCAGCCAGCTCCTCGCCTTCTCCCGCAAGCAGGTGCTGTCGCCGCGCCTCCTGGACCTGGGCGAGGTGGTCGCCGGCATGGAGCCCATGCTGCGGCGCCTCATCGGCGAGAACATCGACTTCTCCGTCGAGCCGGCCCCGGACCTGCCCCGGGTGCTCGTCGATCCCAGCCAGGCGGAGCAGATAGTCCTCAACCTGGCCCTCAACGCCCGCGACGCCATGCCCACCGGCGGCCGGCTCGGGATCCGCACGGCGCTCCGCCGGCGGGGGAACGGGCCGGGGCCGGCCCTGCTCGAGGCGCAGGCGGTCGACTGCGTGCTGCTGGAGGTGACCGACACCGGCGTGGGCATGGACGAGGAGACCAAGGCCCGCCTGTTCGAGCCCTTCTTCACCACCAAGGACAAGGACAAGGGCACCGGCCTGGGCCTCTCCATGGTGTACGGGGCGGTGAAGCAGGGCAACGGGTCCATCGAGGTGGAGACGCGCCGGGGCCACGGCACCACCTTCCGGGTGCTGCTGCCGGCCGCCGCGAGCCGGAAGCCCGAGCGCCCGGACTCGTCGGCCAGGGGCACCGAGACCATCCTGCTGGTCGAGGACGAGGATGCGGTGCGCCGCCTGGTGCGCGACGTCCTGCGGTTCAACGGCTACAAGGTGCTGGAGGCGCCGGGCGGCGAGAAGGCGCTGGAGGCCGCGGAGCGCCATGCGGGCGCCATCCACCTCCTGCTCACCGACGTGGTGATGGGCGGCATGAGCGGGCGGGAGCTGGCCGAGCGCCTGCGCGCCGAGCGCCCGGACACCCGCGTGCTCTACATGTCCGGGTACACCGAGGACGCCATCATCCGCCACGGCGTGCTGTCCTCGCAGACCGCCTTCATCGGCAAGCCGTTCACGCCGCTGGCGCTGGCGGCCAAGGTGAGGGAAGTGCTGACGGCGGCGGAAGTCGAGGGGTGAGGCGGAAGCCGCGCCCGGAACCCGCGTCGCGGCCGGGCTTACGGCCCCGCCGGGGTCACTTCTTCGTCTTGTCCCGCTCGATCATCGCGTACGCGCTGTGGTTGTGGATGGATTCGAAGTTCTCGCTCTCCACCACGTAATACTCGATGCGCTTGTCCAGGTTCAGGCGGTTGGCCACGTCGCGCACCATGTCCTCGACGAACTTGGGGTTGTCGTAGGCGCGCTCGGTGACGTACTTCTCGTCCGGGCGCTTGAGCAGGCCGTAGAGCTGGCAGGAGGCCTCGGCCTCCACCAGGTCGATGATGTCCTCGATCCAGAGGAAATGCGGCCCGGGGGCGATGCGGGCCCTGACCGTGACGTGGGAGCGCTGGTTGTGGGCGCCGTAGTCGGAGATCTTCTTGGAGCAGGGGCAGAGGCTGGTGACCGGCACCACCACCTTCAGGGTCATGACGGGATTGCCCTTCACGATCTCGCCGATGAAGGTGACCTCGTAGTCGAGCAGGCTCTTGACGCCCGACACGGGCGCGGCCTTGTTCACGAAGTAGGGGAAGGTCATGTCGATGTTGCCGCTCGCGGAATCGAGCTTGCGGGTCATCTCCGGCAGCATCTCCTGGAAGGATTCCACCGTGATCTCCGTGTCGTGGTTGTTGAGGATCTCCACGAAGCGCGACATGTGGGTGCCCTTGAAGTTGTGGGGCAGGTACACGTACATGTTGAAGGTGGCGATGGTGTGCTGCTCGCCGCCGCTGCGATCCTTGACGCGGATGGGGTGGCGGATGCCCTTGATGCCGACCTTGTCGATGTCGATGCGGCGGGTGTCCTCCAGGTTCTGGACGTCGGCGATGGACGGCATGGAATCCTTGAGGGTCTTGGACGGCTTCACCATATCTGCTCCCGGGATCGGCCCCCGGCCCCGGCGCCCCGATGGGCGGACGGCGGAACTGCGGGTGCCATCGACTAATCGGTAAAATAGCAAAAAGGCCCGGAACCCTGAGGCGGCCGATGTCCCGGATGCTTGGGTCCTTTGGCCCTTTTTGGGTGATGCCCGGGCGCCGCCGGTTTCCGCGCGGTAATCTTCCCGCCGCGCGGGAGGCGTCGCCGGCCGGCCCCGCTCAGGGCACGGTGAAATACAGCGGCAATCCCGCGGCATCGCCGCCGAAGGGGCCGCGCGCGCCCGACTTGGAGACCGCCCGCACGAGCCAATGTATCTCGGAGCCGGAGGGCAGGGCCGAGACGTCGTCGACGTAGCGTGGATCCGGGATCACTTCCGAGGCCGCCGATATCCGCTGCTCCCGGTCGCGGCGGACCACCTCGTAACCGAGAAGATCCGGGTAGGCGGACGGGACCGGATTCCACTCCAGCGACGCGCGGCCGCCCGCGGCGGACACGAGCCGCAGCCCGGACAGCTTGGGGACGAAGGCGGGATTGGGCCGCGCCTCCGCGGCCGGCAAGGCGACGGCGCCCCCGGCCGGGACGTCCGCCTCCGCCGTGTCCGGCAGGAAGCAGCCGGGAGGCGAGGCCTGGATCACCACGCGCCAGCTGCCGGCGGGCACGCCGGACAGGGACCAGGAGCCGTCGAAGTCGGTGGCCGTGAGCAGGGGAGCGCCCGCCAGGGAGACCGCGATGTCCTCGTCCTGCTTGGCGGAATGGCTGCACCAGAGCATCCGCCGCGAGGCCGTCCCCGTCAGACGCCCCGGCGCGGCGAGGCGCAGGGTGTCTTCCGGGCCCGCCGTCCGCCCTCCGGCGCCCGGCAGGAGGCCCACCCGCGCGGCCAGCAGGGCGCCGTCGCGGCTGCGGGCGATGGCCGTGTACGGACCGGCGGGAAGCCCCGCGAAGCGGGCGAGGCCGTCGGCGGCGGTCGTCAGGCTGTCCACCGGGCGGACCCGGCGGGGCAGCGAGTCCTCGGGTCCGGGCCCGGCGGGGATGGCGTAGAGGCGGACCACAGCCTCCGCCGGCTCGGACCCCAGGAGGATCCGCAGCGCGATGTCCCCGCCTCGACCCGCCGCCGGGGGCACCGTAACCGGGACGCCGCGGGACGTGTCCTCCGGACTGCGGACGCCCAGCAGGTTGACGGCCAGCACCCGGTAGCCGAGGCGCGTCCCGGCGGGCAGCGCCGCCACCGTGTCGACGAAGACCGTGTCGTCGGCCCGGAACCGGACCGCGTCGAGGGTGCCGCCGGTGGGCGCCGACTCGCCAATCTCCTCGCCCGCCTTCTCGCGCACCACTTCGCGTACTACCTCGTAATGGGAGAAGTTGGACACGCGCACGGGCCGCCAGGCGAGGCGCATCAGGCCGGCCGCGGAGTCGGGCCGCACCGAGAGGCCGTCCGGCGCGGGAGGCTCGGCCACCGGGCTCCAGGCGAGGGTCACCGCCGGCAGCTCGCGGGACGATCCCGCCGCCACCGCCACCGAGTCGATGCGGCCCGGCAGGTAATGTCCGTCCGCGGCGGCGAAAGCCACCCGGTACAGCCCTTCCGGGACGCCCTCGAGGACGTAGCGCCCGGCGGTGTCGGTGTATGCGGCCCGCTCCGTGCCGGCCAC
>CBILQL010000039.1:0-14619 GCA_966238865.1 uncultured bacterium | reverse complement strand
ACGGCCATGCCCGTGCCGACCGATCGCTGGCTTCAGCGGCGGACGGCCTCGATCCGGAGATCCCGCCAGGGATGGCCGTGGGTCTGCGGAGCCAGTATGGCCACATCGGCGAACCCGGCCTCCTCGAGCTCCTGCTTGAGATGCCACCCGGACCATCCGAACGCGTACGGGTGGTAATCCCTCCGCGCCGCCATATGATCATGCCCGAAGGCATAGAGGCCGCGCACCCCCTCGAGGTATTCCGGGCTGAAGCGTCCGGACGCGCCCGCTTCCAGGAGCTTGCGCGCGCATTTCTCCAGATCCGGCAGCTCGATGATTAGCCGCCCGCCGGCCTTCATCAGCCGGTGGAAGACGCGGAAAAGGTCGCGGGCCTGCCAGAGGTTCAGGTAGCTCAAGGAATGGATGGAGCGGATTTCGGACACGACGCCCGGCCGGATCACGCGGCCGAGGCGCCGGAAGTCGAGGAAGAGATCCGCGTTCGCGTCCGGATCGCCGTCGATGTTGACGTAACCCGGGAGCTTTTCCTGACCGCATCCGAGGTGGAGCTTCAGGTCGTCCATCCGCCCGAGCCTGGCCCGGAAGACCCGCGCGCGCGCGTGGCGGAAGGACCTACGGATGCGCCGG
This sequence comes from uncultured bacterium, assembly GCA_966238865.1. GTDB lineage: Bacteria > Fibrobacterota > Fibrobacteria > UBA11236 > UBA11236 > CBILQL01. Next base: position 13,995 of record CBILQL010000039.1, on the reverse strand, counting down.
GCCAGGCCCAACGCCGTGCGGTTCCTGCGGACGGCTTCGCGGATCATCGCGGGCTCAGGGGCGCCGGCCGGGCCGGGGGAGCCGTTCCAGGACGACCCGCAGCAGCAGGCCGGCTTCGGGACGCCGGAACACCATCGCCTGGATCAGGAAATAGGCGGCCGCGGCGGCCGTGAGTCCGGCCGCCGGACCCAGGCGCGGGCCGGGCAGGACGGCGGAAACCCCGAGCCCCAGGGCCAGCGCGGCCAGGGAGGCCGCGAGTCCGCAGGCCAGGGGGCGGGCCGCCAGGCCCAGGACGGAGAAGCCCGTCTTCCGGGCGAGAAGGATGGAGAGCATGAAGACCGAAAGGTAGAAATAAATGCCGTAGCTCACGGGCATGGCGGCCAATCCCAGGCGCTCCGCGAGCAGCAGGCAGAGCGCGACGTAGAGGGCGATCTCCCCGATGCCGAGGTAGGCGGGCGTGCGCGTGTCCTGATAGGCGTAGAATCCCTGGCTCACCACGGTTCCGAGGGTCGAGGCCGGGATGGACAGCAGGTAGAGGGCGAAAACCAGGCCGGTGGCGGCAGTGTCCCGCGCCGTGAAGGCGCCTCTCTCGAACAGGATGCCGATCACGGGCCGGGCGAAGCCCCCCAGGAGCACCGCGCACGGGATGCTGAGGAAGGCGAGCATGGCGAGGCTCTTCTCCATGGTGGCGCGGAAGCCTTCGTAGTCGCGCTTCGCGACCATTTCGGACATGAGGGCGAAGCCCGAAATGGAAATCCCCGAGATCAGCAGAGGCTGGATCACGTTGGTGAGCCGCGTGGCGTATCCCAGGTGGGAGATGGCCCCCGTGCCGAAGCCGGAGGCCAGCCAGCGCTCGAACCCGGGCAGCAGGCGGTAGAAGGACATGCCGAGCACCAGGGGTCCCATGAGGGCGAGGACCCTGCGGACGCCCGGGTGCCCGAAGTCGAGGGCGGGGGAGTAATGGAAGCTCCTCTCCCGGATCAGGCCCCCGACGAGTATCCCGGTCTGCACGCAGCCCGCGGTCAAGGTCGCGAACACGACGCTGGCGAGGCTCAGGGAGGAGGAGAACGCGAGCACGAAGCCGATGGTGAGCGCCGGCCCCACCACCTTGATGATCATGGGGGCGAGGAATTTCCGGTTGGAGAAATAGATGCTCGAGATGAGCTCGTTGATGACGGTGAAGACCACGCTCGGCAGCAGCCAGCGCAGGAGGGCCGCCGACTCCGCGACCTGGGCGGCCGTGAATCCGGGCGTCATGGCCCGGGTGAGGGGGGCGGCGGCGGCGATGGCGGCCACGCACAGGACGGCGCTCGCGAGGACGGCGAGGTTGAGGAAGGAGCTGACGATCCTCCAGGCCTCCCGGGGATCCTTGCCGCGATACTCCGCGAAGACCGGCAGGAAGGTGGAGGCCAGGGAGCCGGTGAGGATGGCGGAGAGGAGGGTGGGAAGCGTGGTGGCGGCGAAATAGACGTCCATGTCGCCGCCGGCCCCGAACCGGGAGGCGATCACCAGGTTCACGAGGAAGCTGAGCGCGAGACCCAGGCCGGAGAAGCCCGTGATGAGGAGTGTGGATCTCGCGAAGCCGCTCATGGACGCCTGTTCCGGAAAGGGCGGCAGCCGCCGAGGCTTACTGGCTGATGGCCTGGATGGACAGGATGACGGCGGCCGCGACGCCGATCGTGCCGAGCAGGGCGTTCAGGCCGGCGAACCAGTCCACCGGCTTGGGTTCCGGCCCCTGGGGGACGTAGATGGCGCTGCCGGCGTCCGGTTTGCGGTTGAAGTAACCGTCCCGGCTCGTCTCCCCGTTGGCGTATTGGACCACGATGCGGTCCCTTTCGCTCCGGCGCGTGAAGCCCCCGGCCTTCTCGATGTAGTACTGGACCGAGGCCCCCTCCTTGTAGAGGACGCTGGTCTCGAAGCCCACCTCCCCCATCACCTTCACCGTGTTGAGGCGGGCGGGAATGACGATGCTGTCGCCGCCGGCCAGGGGGATGTTCGCCTTGCTCCTCGGGGAGGCCAGGGCCTTTGCGATGTCCACGCCTACCCGTCCAACGCTGTCCCGGGTGCGGAAGAAGCGCCCGCCCTCGACGTAGGCGTCCTCCTTGAAGCCGCCGGCCCTCTGGATGACGGCCGCCAGCTTCTCCCCGGGATGCAGCAGCGCGTATTTGCCGGGGCGGAGGAACAGGCCGGAGAGGGTCACCACCTCCTTCTCGTACCATCGGGGATCGATGGGGACATGCACGATGTCGCGGGGCTTGAGGGAGAAATTCCCGCTGCTCCGGTCGAGGCCCTTCGCCACATCAAGTCCGATCGATTCGACCTTCCGCTCGAGCGCGCCGCCGCGGAATACGAGGAGCCTGCCGTTCTCGTGCTGGGGGAGGAAGCCGCCTGCCTGCATCACCAGATCCTTGGCCGTCATGCCCTCCCGGAACTCGTAGCGGCCGGGGTTGAAGACCGCACCGAAGACCTCGACCGAGTCGGGGATGTACAAGTCCTTGAGGCTGTAGAGCAGGACGTTGTCGCGCGGCTCGAGCTGGATGGAATCCGCCGGCGAGTCGTTCAGGGAATAGGCGAACAGGCGGCTCGATCCGTCGGGACGGTAGCGCACCACGTGGACGCGGCCGGGAAAAGCGTCCTCGCGGGCTCCGCCCGCCTTGGAGATGAGCTGGGACAGGGTGCGTATCCCGTCGGACGCATAGGTGCCCGGGTAATTGACCGGCCCGGTCACGGTGATGAAGTTCCGCGCGGGATCGGTGGACTTCTCGACCAGCAGCTTGTCCCCGTCCCTGAGTTCGAGGACCGACTTGCCGGACAGGTATTCCTCGGGGGACGCCAAGTCGAGGTAGTCGGTGCGGCCGCCCGGGAAGATGCGCTGGAGCACCATCCTGTGCGCCGCAGCCGTCGGGTTGAGGCGGCCCGCGAACTCGATCAGTTCCTTGATGCCTTCGCCCTTCCGGAGCTCGTAGGTCGCGGGCCTCCCCACGTCCCCCTGGATTTCCACCAGGGCTTCGGCGCGGGCGGCGAAGAGGATGTCCCCGTCGCGCAGGGTGCCGGGCGAGAGGGGGCGGCCATGGATCAGGTACTCGTAGAGGTCGAGCACGTGTTTCTTCCCGTCCCGGGTGAGCTGCAGGTTGCGGACCGTGCCGATGTCCGTCGGGCCCTGGGCGAAGTACAGGGCGGAAAGGACGGTGGAATTGCCGGAGAGCACGTATCCGCCGGGGACCTTGACCTCGCCCAGCACGAAGATCCGGGCAGGTCCCGCGCGGCCGACCGATACGTCCACGTTGGATGTGCCGCGGCTGATGCCGGAATAGATCCGGGCCAGCCTTTCCTTGAGGCGCCCCTGGGCCTCGTCGAGGTTCAGGCCGGCCAGGGGCACCAGCCCCACCCCCTCCAGGAAAATCTTCCCTTCCTGGTTCAGGACCAGGTTGTATTCCTTCTCCTTATCGCCCCACAGGGAGACCGTCAGCTCGTCCCCGGGACCCAGGACGTAGCTCCTGCCCACGGCACCCCGGGCGCTCGCGAAAGCGCTGCGATCGACGGTGTGGAAGACGCGCTGCTCGTATCGCGCCGGGAGCGGCTTGGTGGTCCGGCGCTTGCGGCCCAGGCTGTCCGGGCTGGAGAGGCTGTCGTCAACCAGGGAGTCCGGGGTCGGTTCGGGGCCGGCGAGGAGGGAGTCCATGGCGTCCCTTTCGACGGTCGCCTTGTGGGCTTCGGCGGGCAGGCGGCCCGACTGCAGGGACTTCCTTTCCCGGGCCAACGAATCGATCGTCGCATCATCGAGGCCCATCAGCGATTGCGCCTGCAGCCGCTTCGATTGGGAAACCTTGTCTTCGAGGCTCTGGGCCGCCGCCGGGAGGGCTGCGACCAGGCAGAGCAGGAACAAGCCGTATGTGTTTGACATCGAAAGAATTATACTAATCATCCCGGCATGCCGGTAGGCCGCGGGTCGCCATATCGCGGGCGCCCGGGGGGGCGGGAGGCCGGGGCGCGCGAGCCGAAGGCGCTTGCGGGTTACGCCACGTCGGCGCTACCGGCCGAAGCCATCCCGGAAGCGCGGGTTTGCTCCACGCTCTGCGCGGCAAGGTCCGCAATCTACTTGCGGACCTTGCCTTCCAGGAAGTTCTGGTACGCGAGGAGCACGCCTTCCCGGAGCCCGATCCGCGGGGACCAGCCCATGGCCTTCAGCCTGGAAATGTCGAGCAGCTTGCGGGGGGTTCCATCCGGCTTGGAAGTGTCGAAGACCAGCTCGCCCTCGTATCCCACGACCTCGGCGACGATTCGCGCCAGTTCCTTGATGGTCACCTCGTGCCCGCTGCCGACGTTGATGGTCTCGTTCCCCAGGTATTCGTTCATGAGGAACACGCAGGCTTCGGCGAGGTCGTCCACGTAGAGGAACTCCCGCTTCGGCGCGCCCGTGCCCCAGACCACGTAGGAGGGTTGCCGATTGATCTTGGCCTCGTGGACCTTGCGGATGAGGGCAGGCAGCACGTGGGCGTTCAGGAGATCGTAATTGTCGTTGGGCCCGTAAAGGTTGGTGGGCATGCAGGAGATGAAGGCCGTATGGTACTGCCGGTTGTAGGCCTGGCACATCTTGATGCCCGCGATCTTGGCGAGCGCGTACGGCTCGTTGGTGGGCTCCAACGCCCCGGTCAGGAGCGAGTCCTCCCGCATGGGCTGCTCGGCGAACTTCGGGTAGATGCAGGAGCTGCCTAGGAACAGCAGCTTCTTCACCCGGAAGACGTAGGCGGAGTGGATGATGTTGGTCTGGATGCAGATGTTGCTGTAGATGAAGTCCGCGGGATAGGTGTTGTTCGCGTAGATGCCGCCGACCTTGGCGGCCGCCAGGAATACGTAGTCCGGTTTGTTGTCCCGGAAGAAATCGAAAACGGCCTTCTGGCTGGTCAGGTCAAGTTCCTTGGAGGAATGGCCCAGGATGTTGGAATATCCCTGCTGCCGGAGGCGCCTTTCGATAGCGCTGCCGACCATGCCGTAAATGCCCGCTATATAGATCCTGGCGGATTTCTCCACTTTGCGCTCACTTTGAAGAATGCAAGCATTATAGGAATTTGGCGGGCTGTTTTCCAAGCCCCGGGCGGCATCAGTGGGGGAGCGTCCAGGCGAACCAGGCCGCGAGCCTTAGGTCCAGGTCGTCTGCGCCTTCCAAGTGCTCGCGGTTCAGGAACCGGTACACGGCCAGCCCGCCGCCGGCGATCAGGCCTTTTCCGAGCGCCGCACGCGCGTTCAGGATCAGGCGCAGCTCCTCCTCGGCGACGCCCGAGGGGGCGGAACCGTGGGGCAGGTAGTACCGCTCGAAGGGGGTGTGCAGATCCGCCTCGCCGCGGGACAGCCGGGCCGCGGCCAGGGACGCCGCGAACCGCCCGCGGACGGCGTCCAGCCGGTACCAGACGTCCAGCGCATCGCCCCCGCGGAGGTAGCCGATGGGATAGTCCACGACCAGCTTGTCGTAGAACAGGGGTTCGTCCTGGTCGGCGTAGTTGGTGGTTAGAATGTGCCGCGACGCGTAGGTGTTCAGCGGCTGCTGGAAGCCGTACAGGAAGGGATCGGTCCATACCCCGTGCAGGCTGTGCGAAAAGGCCCAGCCGCCGGCCCGGAAGGAGTGCCGCAGGGCACCCAGCCAGCCCAGGAGGCTCGGCGACCCGCCCGACCCTTCCGTGTCCGAGTACTCGAGATCGTCCATGAAGACCTCGGCGGCGAGGGAGACTCCCAGCGGGAGCCGCACCAGGGCGTCCACCGACACGTTGTTGTTGGAGTACCCCTCCTGGAAATCGTTGTGGAACACGGCGAAGGGGTTGGCGTCCTTGAAGTCCGGTACCTTGCCGCCGATGATATTGGTCTCGGTGACGCCGAGGATGACCGGCCCCGCCCAGGTCTCCAGCCGGTGGGCGACCAGGGTCTTGATGCGCGCGTCGTACACGCGTCGATGGGCGTTATTGGCCCCTCCGATGTCGCGGTAATGCCGCTGCCGCCACTCCTCCGAACCCTCTGGATAGTCCTCGCTCGAAGCGTTCCCGGAAGGCGTCCCCTCCAGCCAGGGGTTCAGGCTGGCGATCAGGAAGCGGTAGGTGAGCCGGGGCATCTTGAAGGCGGCCTCGATTCCGTCGAAATGCGGGACCGAGCCGGAGAGGGCGAGCCCCATGTCCGGTGAAGGGGACCATTGGACGGGGAACCGTCCCGCCGTGATCCCCGCATGCTCGCCCTCGTAATGGAAATAACCCAGGGACGGCTCGTTGAGGTCCACTTCCCGCGCCGCGAGGGGGAGGTTCAGGGACAGGTCGTCGGCGTGCCAGGCGGCCAGGTCGCGGCGCAGGCCCGCGCGGAAGTAGGCGAAGGCCCGCGGGGAGAACCCGTGGCGGAGCTCGACGTCGACCAGGGCGGGCATGCGCGTCCAGGCGCGGGCCTGCTCGGCATCGGTCCGCAGGGAATACCAGTTTCCGCCGAAATGCTCGAAAATCTCCCCGAGCGGCCCGGTCTTCCCGACTCCGACGGCGCCGAAGGCGGCGGAAACGGCGACATGAGGAGGATCCGCCGGCGCCTCCCCGCAGGCCAGGCGCAGGGCCTCCAGGGCGGGGTCGCCCCCCGGCGCCGGGATCGCCCCGTGGACGGGGGCGCAGATTTCCCCGACCGTCCGCGGCCACGCCGTCCCGGGACGGCCCGGACCCGACCATCCCGCGAAAACAAGGTAGGCATCCGCCCTCGGGTCTCCGGGCCAGACGAGCTCCGAGTTCCCGGAATACCGGGCGGTTCCGCCTTGACAGGCGGCGGCCGCGACCGCGATCGCCGCGAGGATATTTGGCCTTGCAATCGGCATGGTAAGGTTAAATAATAACACTCGGCTATTCTTATATTTTAGCGTCCCGGTCACCCGAGAGCATTCACTGATGGAACTGTTGCTGCCGACAATCACCTTCCTGGCCTCGGTGCTGATACTCCGGGCCATCGGTCTCAGTTCCCTTTCCCGCTTCTTCATCGACAAGCCCGACCACCGCAAGGTGCACCAGGCCGCGGTGCCGCGCTTCGGCGGCATCGGCGTCATCCTCGCCTTCCTGCTCGCGCTCTGCATCCTGATGCTGCCCGGCATGCCCGGGGCTCTCCCGATGGGCACCCTGCCGGCGGCGCTCGCCTTCATCAGCTTCTTCCTGCTCTTCGCCGGCGGCCTCGATGACGTCCGGCCGCTCGACTACAAGATCAAGTTCCTGCTCCAGTTCGCCCTGGCCGGGGGGGTGGTGCTCATCCTGGGCCGCGATTTCGACACCATCGCCATCCTGGGGCATCGCTTCGATCTCGGCTGGGCCGGCCCCATCCTTTCCATCTTCTGGATCGTGGCCCTCATGAACGCCATGAACATCATCGACGGCATCGACGGCCTGGCCGGCGGCGTCGCCGTCCTCGCCTTCGCCACGGCGGCCATCCTGTGCCACGCCAACGGGGCCGAGGCCCGCCTGCTCATCTGCCTGGCCCTGATCGGCGCCACCCTCGGCTTCCTCCGCCTCAATTTCTCCCGCAAGCACAAGACCTTCCTCGGGGACGCCGGCTCCCAGTTCCTGGGCGCCATGGTGGCCATCCTGGCCATGGAGATCCAGGCCATGCCCAAGACCGGCAACAGCTTCCTCGTTCCGCTGTTCATCGCCGGCTACCCTCTGACGGACATCTCCGTGGCCATGGTCAGGCGGTTCAAGTGCGGCGGCCGCCGGGGGCTCGGGCGCCGCTTCCTGCGCATGTTCGCCGCCGACAACGAGCATCTCCACCACCGCCTGGTGTACCTGGGATTGAGCCACGCGCAGTCCACCTTCCTCCTGCTGATGGTGGCGGGCGGCATCGCGGCCACCGGCGTCATCATCTCCCGGGTCGGATGGCCCTGGCGCCCCCTGATCATGGGATACCTCGCCGCGGCCGTGCTCCTCATCCTCAACCGCCTCGGCTACCTGGGGCGCAAGCACTGGCTGACCTTTCCGCGCGCCGCCGCCGAGCCCTCCCGCGTCGTCGGCGTCATCGAGCCGGACGAGGTGTTCCTGCACTCCCTGAACAGCTTCAAGCAGGACAAGTTCTCCTTCCAGGCCATGCCGGGCAAGCAGGCCCTGTCCATGGCCCAGGATCTGGTCGCGGTGACGCTATACAACGCCTCCTCCGTCCGCTTCGACGAGGATTGGACCCGGGTGCTCCGGGCCACCGAAATCCAGGATTGCCCGGCCGTGGTCATCGCCGAGGCGAAGGATATCGAGCGCGCCAGGGCGAGGAATCCCGAGCGGTACCGCACGGTGCATTTCATCGAGAAACCCCTGCGGATCCCGGAGCTCATCCGCGTCCTCGAGAAGGTTTCACGGCCTTCCGTCACCAACACCCGGGCGCCCGCCCGGCGCCGCTTCCCTCTCGCCGCCACCGCGCTCCGGAAACGGGGCGGGGCGGTCCCTAAATGAACATGTCGGATACCAGCCGCCATCGGGTCCTCGTCATCAGCCGGAGCGCCGACCTGCGCAACGAACTGGTCACCCTGCTGAGCGGCTACGGCTATTTCGTGGAATTCTGCGCCAGCCGCATGGAAGGGGTGCGGAAGTTCCGGGCCCACAAGCAGAGCATCCTCATCCTGGACGTGCCCGTGCTGCGGGGCGTGCCCCACCGCCTCTTCCGCTTCATCCGCATGATCCGCCGGAACGCCATCGTCCTCATCGCCGCCAACCGCAAGGAGGAGGCGGAAGCCGTGCAGCGGATGGACCTGGGGGCCTACGACATCCTCCACCTGCCCCTCAAGACCGACTTCCTCAAGCTCACCCTGGCGCGGGCCCTGGAGCACCACCGACTCATGGTCGAGAACATCTTCGTGAAGAACGTGATCTTCTTCTGCCTCGTGATGCTCCCCATCTGGGCTATCTTCGCCTATTTGATGCTTCGCTGACCCGTCCGTCCCGACGCTCCTGCCTTCCAAGACCCTTCGCGGGCTCTCTGCGCACCGACTCGGGGCGTTTTTCTCCGGAAAAACCTCAAGCGAAGCTTGATCCTCCAAAACCACTAATAGTATTATGTGCAAGCCCGGCGCCGGACAGGGCCCGGACCGGGTGTCCGGAAGCTCCTCCAGGCACCGGGGAAGCCCTAAGTCGAGGGGAATCAAAGCCTTGGCGTGGGCGGAGGCGTCCCGGGGACGCAAGGGAAGGTGGATGGAATTACCGTGAAATCCAAGGGACTGCTCTACTCCATCGTTGTCGGATTGATCTCCCTCGCTGCCGTTCCCGCCCACGCCCAGAAGCCCGAGGACCAGGAAAAGATCCTGGAGGCCATCCGCAGCGGCAAGCTCAAGGTCACCGACGAGATGATCGAGACCCAGAAGCGGCTGCACCCCGAGCTGAAGGGCCTGCGGAACGACGAGATCCGCCGGAAGCTCGAGGAAAAGGCCTACGGCACCGGCAAGCAGAGCGGTTTCGACGCGGAGGATCCCGACGCGGAACTCGAGGCTCCAGGGCGGGGCCGGTTCCGCCGCCGGGCGGCGGACAGCCTCCAGGGCCCGGACAGCGCCGATGCCTTCGGCCGCGGGCGCGAGGCCGGCTCCCGAAAGGAGGGCGGGCCGGACGCGGACGCCCGCGCGAAGGCGGAGCAGTCCGGTTCCCGCTTCCCGCCGGGGCTGACGCGCTTCGGGTACGACTTCTTCCTCAACAACAACTCCGCCTCCGCGGGCGGGGCCATGCCGGCCATGCCCGAGTACATCCTCTCCCCGGGCGACGAGATCCAGATCTACACCTGGGGACGCGAGAACCAGAGCCGGACCGTCGTCATCGACAACGAGGGCATGTTCCACTACCCGCCCCTGCAGCCGATGCGCCTCTCGGGCCTCAAGTTCGGCGCGGCCCAGGAGAAGATCACGGCGGAGGTGGAGAAGATCCACGGCGTCAAGGCGTCCATCGGGCTCGGCAAGCTGCGCAGCATCCGCGTGATGGTGCTCGGCGAGGTGACGAGCCCCGGCTCCTACGTGGTGCCGGCCGGTGCCACCGTGACCACGGCCCTGTTCCAGAGCGGCGGCATCACCGACATCGGCAGCCTGCGGGGCATCCAGCTCCGCCGCGGCGGCAAGACCCAGGCCGCGCTGGACCTCTACGACATGCTGCTGCGGGGCAACAGCCGCGGCGACCTCCAGCTCCTCGCCGGCGACGCCATCTTCGTGCCCGTGGCCCCCATCCAGGTGGCGGTGACGGGGATGGTCAAGCGGCCGGCCATCTACGAGGTGAAGGCGGGGACCAAGGTGCTGGAGGCCCTGGAACTGGCCGGGGGCCTCAGCTCCAACGCCTTCAAGGGCCGCGTGCGGCTGGACCGTGTGGAGGGGCACAAGCGCAAGGTGGTGCTCGACATCAGCATGGAGAAGGTGGGCGGGGCCGCCAACCCGGGCATCACCGACGGCGACGTGCTGTTCGTGGACCAGGTGCTGGACCGCGAGGACGACGTGGTCTACTTGAAGGGAAACGTCAACCGCCCCGGCCGCTACGAGCACAAGAAGGGCATGACGGTCAAGGACCTGATCCCCGGTTATAAAGATCTGAAGTCGGAGACTTTCTTCAAGTACGGGCACATCAAGCGCAGCGCCGAGAACGACGATCGCGCCCTCCTGCTCCCGTTCTCCCTGTCCGACGTCTTCGAAAAGGGCGTCTCCGTGCCGCTCCAGCCGCGCGACACCGTCATCGTCTACAGCCGCTACGACATCATGGACCAGCCCCTGGTGAAGGCCCAGGGCATGGTCCGCCGGCCCGGCGAATACCCCTTCGTGGACCAGATGCGCGTGTCCGACCTCATCATCGCCGGCGGCGGCCTCACCGTCGAGGCCTACCTGCAGGAGGCCCACCTGTTCCGCCTGCTGCAGGTGCAGGAGAGCGACTCCCTGCACTACACCCTCCTCAAGGTGAACCTCTCCGGCATCGTCGAGAACCCCGGCGACGAGAACAACGTCGAGCTCCGCGCCTTCGACTCCCTGGTCGTCTTCCCGCGCAGCAACTTCATCCTGCCGAAGAAGGTCACCATCAACGGGGCGGTCAAGAAGGGCGGCGAGTTCGACCTCTCACAGAACATGGGCATCCGCGAGCTCATCAGCCAGGCGGAGGGCCTCACCCGCAACAGCTACCTGCTGAACGTGGAGGTGGTCCGCCGCAGGATCCACGGGGACAGCCTGGCGGCGCGCGAGATCCACCGGGTGAACCTGAAGGACATCCTGGAGGGGAGGAGCACCTTCCGGCTGGAGGACGGCGACGGGATCTACGTGCGCGAGGTGGTGAACAGTCGGGAGCGCAGCACGGTCGCGATAATGGGCGAAGTGGGCTTCCCGGGCAGCTACGAGTTCCGCTCGGGGGAGACGCTGTCCAGCGCCCTCCGCCGGGCGGGGGGCTTCCTGCCCCACGCCTACCTGCGCGGCGCCGTGTTCATCCGCAAGAGCGTCAAGGAGCAGCAGCTCAAGCACATCGAGGAGATCGCCCGCCGCCTTGAGAACCAGATGCACATCATGATGCAGCGGACCACGGACGAGAAGGAGCGGGTCTCCATCCAGGCCGCCATCGAGCAGCGGCGCGGCATCCTCCAGGATATCAAGGAGGCGCCCTACCTGGGCCGGGTGGTGATCGAGCTGGACGAGGACCTGAAGTTCGCCGGGACCGATCTCGACATCCCCCTGGAAAACGGCGACAGCCTGTGGGTGGGGGCCAACCCGGCCACGGTGTCCATCATGGGAGAGGTGTTCTCGCCCACCAACGTGATCTTCTCGGATCGGTCGAACACGGTGAAGAAGTGCATCGAGCAGGCCGGCGGGGCGAACGAGTTCGGGGACCTGTCCAGCACCTATTACATCCTGCCCGACGGCACGGTGAAGACGCCGCGGAACACCAGCTTCTTCGGCATGCGCAAGGTGGAGCCGGGAGGGTCCATCATCGTGCCTCCGAAGGGGCCGAAGAAGGACTACCTGGACGCTCTGGCGAAGATTACGCAGATCATCTACCAAATCGCCATCAGCGTGGGCGTGGCGAAGACGGTGTTCTGAGGGGGGCTGTCCCATGGATGACGGGCTGGAATGATCAAGCTGGTAGGGAAGATGGTGGAATCCGAAGCGCGCGCCGCGGATGGGAACGATATCAGGCTCGTGGAAGTACTCCAGATGGCCTGGAAGAGCAAGTTCCGGATCGCGGCCTTCTCGTTGGCGACGGCATTGCTTGGGGCGGGCTACGCCATCTGGTTGCCGCCGATGTTCCGCGCCGAAGCCATCATCGCCCCCAAGGAGGGAGCCAAGGTGTCGGGGGCGTCGGCCATGCTCTCGCAGCTCGGAGGGGGGCTGGGAGGCATGATGGCCGCCCAGCTCGGCATCGGAGGGGGGAACCTCGATTGGATAGAGGTCATGCTGAAAGGCAAGGAACTGGCCAAGACCGTCATCGAGAAGGAGAACCTGCTTCCGGTGCTTTTCCCGAAAAAGTGGGACACAGGCAAGCGGGAGTGGAAGCGGGGCGGCGGGGCCGCTCCGGACCTTGACGATGGAGTCGAAGCGCTCCTCATGAATAACCTCAAGCTGAAGAAGGACGCGAAGAGGAACCTCCTGACGTTCGGAATCGAGATTTCCGATTCCGTCCTGTCGGCCCGGCTGGTCGGAACCTACCTGTCCGAGCTGAACGAAAAGATGAAATCGGAGGTGCAGAAGGAATCGGACGTCAACCGGAAATACCTCGAGGAGCAGTTCAACAAGACCATGGATCCCTGGCTGCAGCGGAAAATCCAGGAGCTGATTTACAACGAAATCGAGCGCGCCATGGTGATGAACGCCCAATCGTTCCAGATCCTGGAGCAGCCTGCCGTCCCGAACAAGCGGAGCAAGCCGAACCGGAAGATGATTGTGCTGGCATCCATGATGATGGGCCTGTTTTTCGGCACCTTCGCCGTCGTCTTGCGGGGGATTTTGGTGGGATCTCTGAAACCGGGCGAAGCGGCGTAAAGCGGTCAGGCTCCGGATTCCTGCCGGGACGTCCGTCCCTTGGAAGAGGTCCGAAGTACTCCCCGCGAGCGGATACCTCCTATGGCGCGCATGACGGTCGAAAAGAAGCGGCTGATCGGCAACTTCCTCTCGCTTTCCTTCCTGCAGGCGGCGAATTACCTCATTCCCCTGGCCACGCTGCCCTATCTGGTCAAGGCGGTCGGTCCCGGGAAATACGGCATCCTGGCCTTCGCGACGGCCACCATGGCATATTTCATCTCGATCACCGATTACGGCTTCGGTCTGACGGCGACCCGCGAGGTTTCCGCCCACCGCGGGGATCCCTCCCGGATCGACGCCGTGGTCTCGACGGTTCTCGGCCTCAAGGCGGCCATGCTGGCGGCCTGCGGCGCCGTCCTGGCGCTGCTGGTCTTGACCGTCGGGGAGTTCCGGGCGGAGTCGGCGGTCTTCCTGGGCTCCTATCTTTCCGTCATCGGCCAGGCCTTCACCCTGAATTGGCTGTTCCAAGGCATGGAGGACGCGAAGCCGATCGTCCTGGCGAACCTGGCGGGCAGGATCCTATACCTGCTTTCCCTCTTCGCGGTGGTCCGCGCGGAATCGGATTACGTATACGTCCCCCTGCTGAACGGCGGAGCCGCGATCCTCTCCGCCATCGTCCTCGCGATCATGGCCGTTCGGAGGCATTCGGTCGGCTGGAGGACCCCCTCCTTCGCCGACATGGCGTCGACGTTGCGATCGGGGCTGAGCATCTTCGTGGCGCAATTCGTCCCCAACCTCTACAACAACGCGTCCTATATCATCCTGGGCTTCTCTTCGAGCCATGCGACCCTGGGCGTCTTCGCGGCGGCCAACAAGCTGGTGGACGTCTTCATCTCGGGCGGATACGTGCTCTCCAACACGTTCTTTCCCTACCTGACGAAGAAACCGGAGGGCTTCGCGAAAGCCAAGCGGATCTTCCTCCTGGGCGGCGGCCTGCTTTCGGCGGCCGCCTTCCTCGCCTCGGATCTTCTCGTGGAGATTCTCCTCTCGGA
>CBILQL010000038.1:0-14649 GCA_966238865.1 uncultured bacterium | reverse complement strand
CAGCACCAGGTGATGGACGTATTCCAGGCCGCGGGGCGGAAAGCTGCCGGCGGCCTGCCGGACGGCTTCCTGGAAGGCGGACCGGAGGTCACCGGACATGCGGAACTCCGCCGTCCCCGGGGGCCGCGGCGACGGCCGGGGTCAAGCCGAGGTAGGCCTGCGGGTCAACAGGCGAGCCGTCCTTCTCGATGCGCAGGAGCAGGTGGCTTTCGAGGCTGGAAGCCGGAATGGCCGCGACGACGACCGTGTCCGCCGACGGCGCGGCAGGGTCGTGGGGAATCGCGGAGGCCGGAAGGGCGGACTGCGGGGGGCCGGCGAATCCCAGGGTATCCCCTTCGTCCACCGGGAGGCCGGCGGCAAGGCCCGGCTGCAGCCTTGCGAAGCCGGAATAATAGGAGAAGAGGGTCCCGCCATGATGCACCTTCAGCCAGCCTTCAGGCCCGCGCGGCAGGTCGAGAATCCGTCCCGGAAGCACGGGGCGCACGGCTTCGTCGGCGGCGACCCGCAAGCCGAGGACGGGAGGACGTTCGGCGCGGAGCTCCGCGGAGGCGAAACGCCGCACCGGCGGCCGGGGATCGGATTCCGCAGGGCAATGAACGGGATTCCCGGCGCGATGCGCGCACCAGCGCAGGGCTCCCGTACCGTCCGGAAGCGAGGCCCAATCCAGGGTCCTGTCTCCTGCGACTAGGACCACGCGGGTCAGCTCCCAGGATTCCGACGCAGCGATTTCCTGCGGGACGCGCTGGAACACCGCCGAGAACCCGGAGAGCTCGGGGAAACCGGTCCGGGTTTGCGCCTTTCTCAGGGCCGCCCGGACGGCGCCCCGCGCCATTTCGGACGGGAGGGCCCAGGCTTCAAGGCAGGAATCCCGTTTCGCCGAGGCGCAAGTCCACTCCAGCCGTCCCGCTTCGGACGCTGTGGCCGGCACGGAGGGCGGCGCTTTCGCGACCCCGAGCGGCAGCCATGGGCGGACGCGCTCCCGGGCCGCCTGCCAGAGGGAATCGGGATTCCGGAGCTTTTGCAGGGCCGGGGATTGGATGAAGTCGTCGTACTTGAGATAGACGAGGCCGCCGGCGGCGGCGAGAAGCAGGATGCGCAGGGCCGTCCGCCTCGGGCCGTTATGGCCGTCTGCGGTTCCGGCGGCGACGTATTTCCTGCGCTGCTTGGGCCGGAAATCCCAATGGGACAG
Source organism: uncultured bacterium (assembly GCA_966238865.1). GTDB lineage: Bacteria > Fibrobacterota > Fibrobacteria > UBA11236 > UBA11236 > CBILQL01. Next base: position 13,460 of record CBILQL010000038.1, on the reverse strand, counting down.
CCGCACGCCGCTATTGCAGGGTCAGGTGCAGGGCCTTGTTCTTGCCCTCGTTGACGTTCTGGTCCACCACGGCCTTCTGGCCGCTCTTGACCATTTCGATGCGATGGCTGCCGGAGGGCAGCTCCACCTTGGCCGGAGTCTTCTTCCCGGTATTCTTCCCGTCGATGATGATGTCGGCCCGGGCCGGGCTGCTGGACAGGAAGATCACGCCGATAGGGCCGTCGCCGGGCGTGGGCGCCGCTTCCGCCTTGGGCTTGATCTCCTGACGGGCCACCGGCTCCGCCCGCTTGGGGGGCTCGGCCTTCATCGGCAGGTCCTCATACCCGTCGCCATCGTCCTCGGGGGGCTTCACCGCCGCCTTGGCGGGTTCGGGCTTCGACTCAGGAACCCTGGCGACGGGCTCCTCGGCTTCTTCGCGCTCGAGTGACACGTCCAGGTTGCGGTCCGGATGGTTCTTGGGCAGGGTGGTCTCGAAGCGCTTGTAACCGGGCAGGCGCACGATGATCTTGTTGGTGTTGTTGAGGAGGGAGATATCCGTGGGCGTATTCCCCTTCTTGGCGTAGTTGACGAGCACCTCGGCTCCGGGCGGCGTGCTGGTCACGCGCAACTTGCCCTGGGGAACCGCGGCGGGCTGGGCGGGGACGTCCTCCCCGGGTTCCGCCGCCTTGGGCTTCTCAGCCCTCGGCTTCTTGGCGGGGGTCGGGCGCGGGGCAACGGCCTTGGGTTCGACCTTGGCCACCTGCACGGGCGGCTCGGCCTTGGGCTTTTCCGCGGCCGGCGGCTGGGCCGGCTTGGAGGCTTCGGGAGCGGGCGGCGTGGCCGGGGCGGCGGGAGTCGCCGACGCGGTGGCGGCAGGGTCCGCGGGTGCCGCGGCTTCGGGGGCCGGCGTCACCACCGGCGATTCGGCCGGGGCCGCGGCGGACGGAACGTTCTCGGGAAGGGCGTCCTTGTCGCCGTCTTTTCCCAGGAAGAAGAAGGCCGCAATCGCCACGACGGCGATGGCCAGACCGACCATGATGAACTTGCCCATCGAGGAGCGGTTCTCTTCCAGCAGGCTGTTCGGCGACATCGGCGGCGGGGTGTATCCGCCGGAGTAGGGTTCGGCGGCTGCCGGCGCGGGGGAAACGGACTCCGGGGAGAGTTCCTCGGCGTAGGCGCCCGTCTCCGGCGCATCCTCCATGCCTCCCTGGTATTCCCGGCCGCCCACGCGGCGGCCTTGCTGGCGGCGGGCGTTGGGGCTGCGCATGCGCTCCTGGGAGGGCTTGCGGCTGCGCGGATCGACGTCCTCGCCGTCCTGAGCGGGATATCCCGTGGGCGGCGCTGCCGGCGCCGAGGAAATCGGCTGGGTGGAGGCGCCGAAGGATCCCACCGGCAGTTGGACGGTGGGGAAATCGAAGTTGGCCGGCGAGGGCTGCTGAGGGACGGAGCCTGCGCCATACCCTGAACCCGAATTGGCGGCATTGGCGCCGCCGAAGGCGGGCGAACCATTTGCGGTACCCCCGAAGGTCTGGGCCGAGCCGAAAGACCCGAAGGCCGGAGCGGGCTGGCTGGGAACGTATCCGGGCTGGCCTTGGGCGGGAACCGCCTCGGGGGCCGCCGGGGCGTTGAAGCCGGGAGCGTTGAAGGAAGGGTAGGGCGCGGCGGTGTCGCGGCCGGCAGGGGGATTCCCGAATGCGGCCGGCGCCGGCGTCTGGTTGAGGCCCAGCTGGTACTGGGGGACCTCGTTGTTGTCGAGCTTGGAGCCGAGGCGGGCGCCCATCTCCAGCTTGAAGTCGTCGAACTCCGTGCGCGGCGCGGGCGGAGCCTCCTGGGGCTGGGTGGAGATCTTCTGCAGCTCCTCGATGCGGTAGCTGGAGGTCTGCCGCAGGATCTCCTTGGAGTCCGCGATCATCTCCGCTTCGGAGCGGTAGATGCGCATGATGTTGTCGAGTCCGGCGCGCTTGAGGATATCCTGGACCTTGGGGTGCTCGGTGAGGATGGCGATGCGGCCGCTCACCTCCAGCATGTGCCGGTTGGAGGCGATGAAGGCATTGATGGTGTCGCTGTAGAGGTATTCAAGGTTCCCGAGATCGATGACCACGTTCCTCATGTCGTTCTCGATGAGGAAACGGACCGTATTCTTGAGCTTGGCGGAGTCGAAAACCTCGCCGTCGCCCAGTCGTGCGGACACCACGTCAAAGATGCCTACGGAGCGGATATCGAATTTGATACTTACCTCCCGGTGATTCCCGTCGCGCCTGCGATAGGATCGTCCCACCGTGCTACCCGATTATGGGTTGGATAAACAGTTAAAAAGCTACAAATTTTCCTATGCCACGAAGTATATTTTAGGCGCAGTTTTTGCAAATTGAGCGGAATTTAGGGCCTCTTGAGGCCATCCGCCCAACACCACAGTGAGGCGCTCTTTGCGGGACGAAGACAAATTCCCCACCATGCGTTTCATCACTTGCCGCTCCTGCGGTCAAGCTTATACTGCTTCGCTGTCCGGAGTCAATTCCTGCCCGAAATGCGGCACGGCCGCGGAACGGGCGGGCGCGGCCGGGAAAAGGGTCCTCCGCACCGACATCGGCAGGCACATCCTCCTCACCGTCACCGGTCCAATCTACAAGATCCAGGAGGTGGAGGAGGTGAGGGGCGAGGTCGACAGCGCCTTCCGGGAACAGCCCGAATCCATGGCTTTCCACTTCGACAACGCCTCCTACCTGGACAGCAGCATGCTTTCGCAATTGGTCCGGACCGTGCAGGAGATGACCCGCAGGAGCCGGCCGACATTCGTCATCACGGGCGACGCCCAAGTCCTCGAGAGCCTGCAAATCCTGGATTTGGACCGCGTCCTGACGATCTACCCCAACCTGGAAGAATACCACGAGGGTCTGACCCAGACTTGACTCAGACTTGACCTGGACCTGACCGGTCCGGACCTGCTCCGATCGATCCCTACTCGTTCTCTTCCGTGTCCTCTTCCAGCACTTCGTGGGCCGGCTGAACGGCCGGTGGGTTCCCGGCTGATTCTTGTTTGCGATCCGCAGGGGGCGCTGTCCGGCCGGTTTCCGCGGGGGCAGCCTCGGGCCGGGTGGCAGGCGCGACGGCTGGAGACGTCACGGACGCCGGGGCCGGCGCGACGGTCGGGGCCGGTTCGGAATCCTCCGGGTGGCGGATGGGCGGAGCGGGTTCGCGTCCGCCGGTGCGGAAGTTGCGGCCGTTGAAGTTCCGGAAGGCGGGAGTGAACTGGAGCGAGATGCGATGGGACGCGTCCAGGTCCGGATGGGGCGTGAAGCTGTAATCGAGTCCCAGCATCTTCTTCCAGGTATAGCCGATGCCGAAGGCGCTGGAAGAGAGCGTCCCGCCGTCCAGTCCCATCTCGGCGAGCCCGGCGCGGACGGCCAGTCCGAAATCGAAAAGGAACTCGAGGCCGAGGTTCCCGGCCAGGACGGCCTTGCCCGGATTGCCGAAGACGCGGGATCCGTAAGCCTCGCCCTGGGCCTTGGCCCCTTTCTGGAACAGGCCTTCGGTCTGGTAGGCGGTCTGCAGCGTCCCGTAGAAATACGGGGCCGGGGTCCGGTAGGCGACGGCCAGGAAGAGATCCGGCGCCTCGTATTCGTTGTACCCGCTTTCCCAGGTGGCAGCGGAGGGGATGAGGCCCTTCACCAGGGCGCCGACGCGGAAGCGGCCGTCCCAGGTGCCCTGGACCATGCCGTCCGCCCGCAGTCCGAAGCCGTCCTGATCGAGCTGGCGGTAGAGGACGTTGAAGCTGGCCCCGGCGTCCACCGTCCACCGCCGGCGCGTTCCGGGAGCGCCGTTTCCGCCCTCCGCGGAACCTTCCGCGGCCGGGCCTCCGCCGAAGCGCCGCGAGAAGGCCGCCACCAGCAGGTAGTCGGCCACGGAAAACAGCCCCTGCGGTTCGGATAGGAGGGGAGACCTGTCTTCGCGATGCCGCTCGATGTCGCTCACGCCGTAACGCGAGAGTCCGATCCCGAGGGAGCTGCGCGCCTCCAGGGGCACCAGCACGACGAAATCGTCGAACTTGGCCTCGCCGAACTTCTCGGCATGGGAGGTGGAGAAGGTGAGGTCGTTCACGTCGTTCATCGCGGCGGGCGCATTGGCCACCGCGTTCGCATCGGCGTGGAAGCCGCCGAAGGTGATCGCCATCCCGCTATGCCGGGCGCCGTACCCCTCCTCCACGGAGAGGTTGACGCCGGCCGCTTCGTTCCAGCCGTCCGAGTCCGAGTCTTGGGCCTGGGCGACGGCGATCCCCAATGCGGCTATCCAGATTTGCCTGAACACGCCGATAATCTAACAAGTTGCCCGGGCCGGACCTTCCGGAGAAATGAGATTCTGGGGTTTCTGGAGGCCCTGCGGTTTCGATGAACTACTATATTAGGAGTCCGATGCCTCCGGGAAAAATTCCTGTCTTTCCCCTCAAAACCCTTTGTTTTCCAGGCCATAGACTCCCTCTCCGCCTCTTCGAGGAGCGCTATATCCAGATGCTGGACGACCTTTCCCGCACCGGGGAGGCGCCCGCCTTCGTCATTTCCCTGCTCAGCCACGGCGAGGAGGTGGGGGGGAGGCGACGCCTTTCCGGGTGGGGACGCTGGTCGAATACGACGACGTGGAGACCCAGGGGGACTTCCATTTCATCCGGCCCAGGGGCAGGCATCGGGTTTACCTGGAGGCCTTCGACCGGGAAAGCCGGCCCTATCTCACGGCCACGATAGCGCCCTACCGGGACGAGGCTCCCGCGTCCGGCCCGTCCGGCTCCGCGCGCATCCCCGACCTGGAAGCCAGCATCCTGGCGATGGTCTCCAAGCTCGGGCCCCAGGAAAGCCGGGGCATCCCGGAGGTGCTGGAGGCCATGCGCGACGAGCTGGACGAGGAGAATTATTCGCTGTTCCTGTGCGGCTGCCTGGACCTCCCGCCCATCTACCTCCAGCGCTTCCTGGAAAGCCGTTCCCTGGCCTACCGCATCGACAATGCCCTGAACCTCCTCTCCCAGCGGTCATGAACGTCGTCTTCGATTGGGCCGGGACCCTGGCCGACGACCAGGCCCTGACCTGGAGGCTCACCGATCGCGTCCTCCGCCAGGCGGGCGCCCCGGGAATCGGCTACGAGGACTACCGCCGGGAATTCACCTTCCCGGTGGCCGGCTTCTATCGCAAGCACGCCCCCGGCGTTTCCCTGGACGACATCGAGGAGTCCTTCGCCGCCCTGTGCCGCTCCGAGTATCCCCGCGAGGTGCGCCTCTTTCCGGGCGCGCTCGAGGCCCTTCCCGGCCTGGCCGGCCGGCATGCGCTGTACCTGCTCACCTCCCTCGATCAAAGCATGGTGGAGGCGAGCCTCGAGACCCTGGGGCTGCGGAAGCTGTTCCGCGCGGTGAAGGGATCCGTGCGGGACAAGGCGGCCGAGCTTCCCGGCTGGATCCGCTCCCTGGGCCTAAGCCCGGACGAGACCGTGGTGGTCGGGGACATGCCCCACGACGTCGGGGCGGCCCATGCCGCCAGCGCGCAATGCCTGGCGGCCGCCTACGGCTATTCCCCGCGGCCCGTGCTGGAGGCCGCGGCCCCGGAGGCCGTCGCGGGGGATTTCGCGGGGGTGCTGCGCCACCTGGACAAGCTCGCCTGCGCCGAGGCCCGGCATTTCCCGGTGGCCACCGTGGGCGGGCTCCTGTACGACGACGAGGGGCGCGTGCTGCTGGTGAAGACGCGCAAATGGTCGGGCCTTTACGGCATCCCCGGGGGGAAGATAGATTACGGCGAAACCATGGAGGCCGCCTTCGCCCGCGAGGTCCGCGAGGAGACCGGCCTCGAGGCCCGGGAGATTGAATTCGTGCTCAACCAGGACTGCATCGAACATCCGGAGTTCTACCGGCCGCGGCATTTCATCCTCGTCAACTACCGTGCGCGGGTGGCCGGCTCCCGCCCGCCCGTCCGCCTCAACCACGAGGGGGAGGAGTGGCTGTGGGCCACGCCCGCCGAGGCCGCGGAGCTGCCCCTCAACGGGCCCACCCGGCTCCTCCTGGAGAGGCTGGAAGGGTCCCGGACCCTCGGCCCCGGGCCGAACGGGGTCGGCGGCGCCGCTCACGGGGCGGGGGCGGCCTGATGGGCATCATCTCCATACAGGACCTGAAGGTGCGCTGCATCGTCGGCGTCAATCCCCACGAGCGCAAGATCGAACAGGATCTCTTCGTGGACCTGCGCATCGAAATCGACTTCTCCGCCGCGGCCGTCTCCGATCACCTGAGCCACACCGTCGACTACACGGAAATGGCCGACCTGCTGACCGGCTGGATGCGCCGCGAGAAGTTCCTGCTCATCGAGACCCTTGCCGAGAGGGCCTGCACCCTCCTGTGCGCGGAATGGCCCCAGATCCGGCGCTGCCGGATAACCATCAAGAAGCCGGGCGCCCTGCCCCGCGCCCGCTACGCCGCCGTCACCGCCGAGAAGGATGCGCGCGCGACGAAGGCGACGGCGCCGGGCGCCGGAGGCCGGAAGCGGGGCCGGCGGTGAAGGCGGGCCGCCGGAATCGGAAGGCCGGTCGGGCGGAGGCTGCAGGGTCTAAGGCGGCGGAGGCGGGGCAGCGGCCGCGGAGCCGGGGCTCCATCCGAGGAAAAGCGCGGCCGGGAGCGGCGCGGCAGGGAGCGCCGGTGGCCCTGGTCACCGGGTCGGCCAAGCGGCTGGGCCGCGCCCTGGCCCTTCGGCTGGGAGCCGCCGGGTACCACGTCTGGATCCATTACCTGGAGTCCAGGGCCGAAGCCGAGGATACGCTGGACGCGATACGCGGCGGAGGCGGCGAAGGCTCCCTGGTGCGCGGGGACATGCGGCGCGGCAAGGACATCGAGGCCATGGCCCGGCGCATCGGGACGGCCTCCGGACGGATCGACGTCCTGATCAACAACGTGGGCATCTACCGGACCGGGGATCTCCCGGCCTTTCCGGTGGAGGATTTCGAGGCGACGCTGGCGGCCAACCTGACGGGGCCGTTCCACCTGATCCGCAGCCTGCTGCCGCTGTTCCCCGGGACGGGAGGCGCTCGGCCCGGCGGCTCCATCGTGAACATCGGCTATGCCGGCGTCGAGAACCTCACCGCCTCCTCGCACAACACCGCCTATCTCATCTCCAAGGTCGGGCTCTACGTGCTCACCAAATCGCTGGCCCAGTCCCTGGGGCCGCGCGGGATCCGCGTGAACATGGTCTCCCCGGGCATCCTGGACAACAGCGTGGAGCTGCCGCGCCGGCCCTCGGACCAGGTGCCCCTGGGGCGGCTCGGCACCGTCTCCGACGTCTGCGACGCGGTCGAGTTCCTGCTGGGGGAACGTGCCGGTTACGTCACGGGCGTGAACCTGGACGTGGCCGGCGGCTACATGCTGCGGCTGAAGGGCCTGGATCCTTGAAGCTTCCCGTCAGGGGCGCTGGGCACCGGCGGAGCCGAGGCCGCCGTCTTCCCGCACGGCGATCATCGAACGGATCTTGGCGATCATGGCATCCATGGTGAAGGGCTTGGCCAGGAACTCGGCGTGCGCGGCGATGCGCAGCTCGGACGGCATGGGAATCTCGGCGTAGCCGCTGATCAGGAGGATGCCGATTCCAGGACGGCTGGCGGCGATGTTCGCGGACACCTGCAGGCCGTTCATCTCCCCCAGCCCGAAGTCGGTGACCATGAGGTGGATTTCGCCGGGATGGGACGCCGCGGCGGCGACGGCGGATTCGCCGTCCGCGGCCGGAAGCACGTCATAGCCGTTCGTTTCGAGGACGCCGCAAATCAGCTTCCGGACCGCCTGGTCGTCCTCGACAAGGAGGACGGTCCGGCCTTTTCCCAATTGCATTAATTTGAAAGGTTAACAAAAATCGGGAAAATTGTGATCGGTCAGGCGGGCGGGGCCGAAACCAGGATGGACTTGATCCTGGCGAGGAGCTGCCTGCCCGTGAAGGGCTTCGCCAACCACCACTCGCGGGGTCCTCCATCCGGATTGCCGGTAATCACCTCATCCCGCGTGTAACCGGAAACGTAGAGGATGCGGATCCCGGGCCGCAGCGAGAAGAGCCGCTCTGCCAGCTCGGCCTGGGTCAGGCCCAGTGTTTCCAGGGTTTCGCGGAGGGTCTCCCCGGGAGGGGGGGGGCGATGTCCGGTTAATTCCGGTATCGGGCTGCTTTTCTCATCTGCCTTGATCAGCCGGCGACGCCGATCGAAACTACCTATTCCCGCCAACCGGCGCCGTATCCGCCCTCTACCGGTCTTGACACCGTCATCCCCCGAATTTGTTCCCGCGGAACGGGGAACTTTTTTGCACTTTCCTAGGATATTGGGTTCCTCCGTCTCCGGCTGCCTTCGGGGCCGGCGGGGACCCGGCATCCGGAGACAGACATGGCCCTGAAGAAATTCCATCGATCCCTGACGGACCGCCGCGTGGCCGGCCTTTTCGGCGGCCTCGGGGAGGCTTTTTCCATCGATCCCACCTACCTGCGGCTGGCCTTCATCCTGATCGCCATCTTCACCGGCGTGTTTCCGGCCCTGATAGGCTACTTGATCGGCTGGTTCATCACCCAGGAAGGGCCGGCCCGGGAAAACGGGAGCGGTCGGGAAGACTGACAGGCCGGCCATCGCCGGCCTCCTCCCGCTTTGTATCCCCGGCCTTAGAAAGTTTATTTATGGTCATGTCACGGCCGCTGCCGCAGGCTGCGATGCGCCCGTGTCCGCGCGTCCGGCCTATGTCGGTGATTCGAAAGGAAGTGCGCCATAAAAACCAAGCAGAAAGAGGTCATCAAGACCCTGGAAACCATTCTGCTCGTCGATGACGAGGATTATATCCGGGAGCTCGTCTCGGCCATCCTCGCCATCGAGGGGTATAATGTCCTCGAGGCCGAAAGCGGCCCCAAGGCCCTCCAGATTAGCGATCAGCATCCCGGGCCCATCCATCTGCTGCTCACCGACGTGGTCATGAACCCGATGAGCGGCAGCGAGCTCGTCAAGGAACTGGCTCCCCGGCGTCCCGATACGCGGGTCCTGTACATCTCCGGTTTCCCGGACGACGCCATCGTCCAATACGGCATCAACCAGAGCCAGGTCTCCTTCCTGGCCAAGCCATTCACGCCGAAGATCCTGGTGCAGAAAATCCGCTCGGTCCTGGGACCGGTTCCCGTCACGGCTTGAAACCTGCTATGTTTCAGGCACGGCCGCGCGGAACCACCCGCGGGCCGTGGAGGCGGGCATGGCGCGGGACGGGAAGAGCGGGAACGGCAAGGTCTGGGGTTACGTCGAGGGGTATTATGGCCGCCTCCTCCGTTGGGAGGAGCGGGATTCGCTGATCGGCCGCCTGGCCTCCCTGGGGGGGAACGCCTACCTCTATGCCCCGAAGGAGGACTCCCTGCACCGCAGGGATTGGCGGCTGCCCTATCCCGCCCCGTGGCGCAGGCGCTTCCGCGCCTCCGCAATCCGCGCCCGACGGTTGGGCGTGGACCTGGTGCCCGGCATGGCTCCCGGCCTCTCCTTCGATTACCGCTCCGAGGCCGATTATCGCCGGCTGCTCCGCAAGCTGGAAGCCTTCCGCGCCCTGGGCTGCCGCACGCTGGCCCTGCTCATGGACGACATCCCCGCTGTCCTGCCGGCTTCCTGCCGGGGGGCTTTCCGCTCCCTGGGAGAGGCTCATGGACGGCTGCTCGCGCGCCTGCTCCGGGACCTCGGCGGCGGTCCCGCGGCCGGCGGCGGTTCGGGAATCCGCGGCGAACCAAAGGTTCGCGGCGAATCGGGGATTCGCTTGTGGTTCTGTCCCACCGTGTATACGGATCAGTTCGCCTCCGGTCCGGTGGAGCGCGATCCCTACCTGACGGACCTGGCGGCGACCATGCCGCCCGGGGTGACGGTGATGTGGACGGGGCCGCGCATCATCTCCGCGGCCATGGGAGCGCGCGAGATCGGTCCGCTGTGCCGGATGTTCGGGGGCAGGGTGCTCCTGTGGGACAACCTGTACGCCAACGACTATTGCCCCAACAAGATTTTCCTGGGCCCCTACCGCGGGCGCGCCCGGGAGACCTGGTCGCTCACCGAGGGCGTGCTCCTCAATCCCACCGGGCTGCCGGCCACCGACGACTTCCTGCTGGGCCTCCTTGCGGATAGCCGGCGCGGCCGTCCCGCCGTCGCGTCCTGGAGCTCCGCCCTGCGGGAGTTCGGCGTGCCCGAGGAGTTCCGCGCCGTGGCGCGGTTCCTGGACTCCCCGTTCTTCGTGCCCGGCGCCTCCGACCTCTCGCCCCGCCGGGCCGCCGCCTGCCGCAAGGCGCTGAAGCGGCTCATCTGGGATTGGAAGGGCGCCCTGCACCAGGAATGGTACCCGTACCTGTTCATGCTGGACGCGGATCTCAAGGCGTCGGGCCGCGGGGCCGACGCCCCGGACGCGGAGTGGGTGCGCAAGCGCTATTCCCCCCTCGTGGCCAGGCTCCTGCTGAAATAACTGCTATATTTCCGGCGGCATCCATCCACCTTCAGCCCAGAAAGCGGCCTTCGCGGCCCGGAGCGCATCCATGGACAGAAAGAACATCTCCTCGGGATCCAAGTGGGAACCCATCATCGGCTACTCCCGCGCCGTGCGCGTGGGCAACCAGGTCTTCGTCTCGGGGACCACCGGCTCGGACGCCAGCGGGAAGGTGGCCGGGGACACCTACGCCCAGACCCGGCAGGCGCTGCAGAACATCGTGGCGGCCCTGGGCCAGACGGGCGCCTCGGTGGAGCACGTGGTGCGCACCCGCATGTACCTGACCAACATCGACGAATGGGAGGCGGCGGGCAAGGCCCATGGGGAGGTGTTCGGGGATATCCGTCCCGCCACCGCCATGGTGGAGGTGAAGCGGCTCATCGCCAGCGAAATGCTCGTGGAGATCGAGGCCGACGCGATAATCCCATGATCCGAGTGCGCGGGCTCCGGAAGACCTTCCGGGTCCACAGGAAGGCGCCCGGCCTCAAGGGCTCGATCAAGGCTCTGTTTTCCCGCGACTGGCAGGAGGTCCATGCCCTCAAGGGCGTGGACCTCGACGTGGAGGCGGGCGAGATCGTGGGCCTGGTGGGCGCCAACGGGGCGGGGAAGACCACCTTGGTCAAGGCCCTGGCGGGCATCATCCATCCCACCGCCGGCACCGCCGAGGTGCTGGGATACGTCCCCTGGCAGCGCAAGAACGCCTTCCGCCGGCAGATAGCCCTCATCATGGGCCAGAAGGCCCAGCTGTGGTGGGATCTCCCGGCCGGCGACGGCTTCCTGCTGCTGCGGGAGATCTACCAGATCCCGCCGGACCGCTTCCGGGCCAGCCTCGACGAGCTGGTGGCCGCCCTGGGCGTCGAGGCAAAGCTCAACGTCCAGATCCGGCGGCTGAGCCTGGGCGAGCGCATGAAGATGGAGCTCATCGCCGCCCTGCTTCACAGTCCCAAGGTCGTCTTCCTGGACGAGCCCACCATCGGGCTCGATCTCACCGCCCAGCGGGCCATCCGCGAGTTCATCCTGGACTACCGCCGCCGGGAATCGCCCGCCATGATCCTCACCTCCCATTACATGGAGGACATCGAGAAGCTCTGCAAGCGCATCGTGCTCGTGTCCCAGGGCGAAATCGTCTACGACGGCTCGGTGGCGGCCATGCTGGCCGGGCACGCGAAGCACAAGGTCCTGACCGTCCACTTGCGCGCCGACGCCGCCGCGGAAACCACCGGCGCGGAAACCGCGGTAGCGGCGGAGGCCGCGGGCGCGGAGGCGCGCATCCTGCTGCCGGAGGGCCTGGGCGAGGTGGTGGAATCGGGGCCCCTGACCGTGCAGGTGAAGGTGGCGCGCGCCGACGCGGCGGCGGCCTCGTCCTGGCTGCTGCAGAACCTCCCGGTGGCCGACCTGGCCATCGCCGAGGAGGACGTGGGCACCGTAATCGAGTCCATCATGAAGCGCGGGGAGGCCCGCGCCCCGTGACCGCTTCGCTGGCCCTGCACTTCTACCTCCTGGAGCTCAAGAAGCTCTTCTCGTACCGCGTGGAATTCTGGATAGGCTTCGCGGGCACCATCCTCAGCCAGTTCGGGGTGGCCTTCTTCCTGTGGCAGGCCGTGTTCGCGGCGCGCGGCACCGATAGCGTGGGCGGATACTCCTTCGGGGCCCTCATGCTGTACTACCTGATGGTTCCCCTGGTGGAGCGCGTCGTCAACGGGCAGGAATCGGGTTTCATGTCCGGGGAGATCTACGACGGCGGGCTCACACGCTACCTCCTCTATCCCACGTCCTATTTCCGCATCAAGTACGTGGCCAAGCTCGCCCAGACGACGGTGTTCCTTTCCCAGCTGGTCCTGATCCTGGCCCTGTTCCTGGCCGTCTTCCGCACGCCCTACTCGCTCAGCCCGCGCTCCGTCGCCATGGCCGTGCCCGTCTTCCTGCTCTCGGGCCTGCTGGCCTTCGTCCTCACCGCCTGCATCGACATGGTGGCCTTCTGGGCCGACAACGTGTGGAACCTCCTGATCCTGAACCGCATGGTCTCCAGCCTTCTGGGGGGCGGTCTGCTGCCGCTGTCCCTCTATCCGGAGGCGAGGCGGGAGGTCCTCGACTGGCTCCCCTGGTCGCGCCTCGTCTACTTCCCGATACGCTGCCTGCTCGGCGAGGTCGGGACCGCGGACTGGCTGCGGGGCATGGGGCTCACCGTCCTCTGGTTCGCCGCCTTCGCCGCCCTGGCGGCCTGGCTGTGGCGCAAGGGCGTGAAGGGATACGCGGGGGTGGGGATATGAGGCTGCCGCGCTATCTGCGCCTCTACGCCTATTTCGTCCGCTTCTCGGTGAGCCGGACGCTGGAGTTCCGCCTGGATTTCTTCTTCCGGGTGGTCATGGATCTCGCCTATTACGGGATGAACCTCGCGTTCTACCAGGTGATTTTCCTGCATACCGAGCTGCTCGGGGGATGGGACCGGGACCAGACCTTGGTGTTCATGGCCGGCTTCCTGCTGCTCGACGCCATCGCCATGACCCTGTTCTCCAACAATCTGTGGATGCTGCCCATGTTCGTCAACCGCGGCGACCTGGACTATTACCTGCTGCGGCCGGTTTCGTCCCTGTTCTTCCTGAGCGTGCGGGACTTCGCCGCCAACTCCTTCATCAACCTGCTGTTCGCCGCCGGCATCCTGGCCTGGGCGCTCCAGCGCGCCGCGGACCCCTGGTCCGCCGGCGGGATCGCCCTGTTCGTGTGCCTCATAGGCCTGGGCACCTTCCTCCACTACATGGTGCACATGCTGATCATCCTGCCCGTCTTCTGGATCCAGGGCGGCGCCAGCCTGCACACCATCTTCTACAGCTTCCAGCGGTTCATGGAGCGGCCCGATCGCATCTACTCCGGATGGGTCCGCAAGGCCCTGGTGACGGTGATCCCCTTCGGCCTGATGGCCTCCTTCCCGGCGCGGCTGCTCATCGATGGGTTCGATTGGGCGGTGCTCGGGCACATGGCGCTGGTCACGGCGCTGTTCTTC
>CBILQL010000037.1:0-14661 GCA_966238865.1 uncultured bacterium | reverse complement strand
ATCCAAGAGCCAGGCCAGGGGCCAGGCCGCCAAGGCCAGGGCGGCGTGGACCGCCAAGGTGGTCCCCAGCGAGGCGGCGGCCAGCATCAGGAACAGCACGAAGCCCCCGAAACGGCCGTCCAGGCCCGCTTCCCGGAGCTGGCGTTCGCATGCGGCAGACAGGCGGCCCAGCAGGCGGATCGGATGGAAGCGGTAGGGCGGATCCCCCAGGATCAGATCGAGGGCGAGGCAGGCGCAGACGAAGAGAACGGGTTCGCGCAGCATGGGTTCGGCCGCGTCCAGCCAATCCGCCAGGTCCATCTCCATGCCGTCACTCCCACTTCGCGGCCCAGCCCAGGGCCAGGGCCCGCGCGACCACGGGAAGCAGGTCGGGACGGGTGCCTGCGGCCTCGGCGGCGGCGCGCAGGTCGGCGGCGGCCTCCCGCGCCAGCTCGTCGCGGAAACGGGGGAAGGCCTGGGGCCGTGCGGCCAGGGCGGCCGCCATCAGCGCGGCCTGGTTGAGCAGCATCTCGGCGGAAGCCGCGGGCGGCAGCACCCCGAAGGCGATGCGCTCCATCACGGCCGCCAGGGCGTAACCGGCCGCGGCGGTTTGCGGCTCGTGCAGCACGCCGAGGAAATTGTCGCCCAGCAGCCGGGCCTCCGTCCCGGGCAGGCGCTCCGCGACCGCGGCGCGCAGGGATTCCTCGGTGACGCCGAAACGGCCCAGGGCATGGGCCAGGTTCCGCGTGCGGGAGGGCTCGAGCCCGTTCTGCCAGCGCAGGGCCTCGCGGGTGGCGTCCATCACGGCCAGGGCGAGTATCTCGCCCAGCTTGCCGTGCTTGCCGGTCCAGGTCTTGGGCTTGCGGGAAGGATCCAGGGGGGCGGCGAGGCAGAACTGATCGGTGCCGGTGCCCGTGGCCAGATGGGGCGAATAGCGGCTGGACACCGACAGCTCCTGGAGCACCGCTGTCTTGGCCTCGGTGATGGTGGCCACGGCGCGGGACAGCGCCCCCGGCAGCAGGGGCCAATTGAATAGGACCATGGTGTTGATGGTGCCTCCCAGGGCATGCAGGGGCTTCCAGGCTTCCCGGCTTTCATGCCATTTCGCCTCGTCGCCGGCGCGACCGGCGTTGCCCTGCACCCCGGCGGTCACCACCGCGATCACCTCCACCTCCTCGAAGCTCCTGACGGCCACGGCGGCGTTCTGCATGTTGGCGGCCGTCCCCATTAGGGCGGCGGCTTCGCCGGGAACGCCCGCCTCCGCGCATACCGCCCGGTGGTACTCCTCCCGGGAGGACACGGCCAGGTCGTGATGCCGGCCCATGTGGCCCTTGCCCTCGCAGCTCTGATGGTTGACCAGGTAACGGAGATGTTGCTGCTCGCCGCCGTTCACCTGGGAGGTGGAGAGGCAGAGATGGGGGACATCGAGCCGGGCGGCGAGGAAGCGCCCCCTCCGAAGGATCCGGAAACCCGTTTTTTCCGCCAGGAGGACGCCGGAGCCGGCTTCCCCCTCCTCTTCCGATCCCGGATCCGCGCGCATTTCCATCCGGGAAATAGTAGCAATGGTCGCACCCTGGAAATTTTTTTGGGAGTATGCGAAGATTGGGCGGATGAGCCGGGGCCGCGATTCGGAGGTGTTTTCCGCACCGGGAGAGCCCGAGTGCGCGCTTCACGCATCGAAAGCGCACGGGACGGCCCGGGAGACTACTTTCCCTGCGTCTTAAATCCGAAAAACGTATAAATTATGCCCGAGGGGTACCGCAAGTTGCCAGAACATAAGGGCATATCCGGTTTCGGACCGGCGTGCTGGATGCCGGGAAGAGGGTTCGCCGCCTTGGCGTTCGGCTTCCTCCTGATCGGCGCCTCCCCGGCGGAAGAGACCCGCTCCAAGACGGCCGCCTCCGGCGCCGCGGCTTCCAGGATGGAAAACGGCCGCAACGAAGGCGAGAGCGCGCAGTCCAAGGAGGTTCGTCCCGCCTTGGCGCGCCGCAAGCGGAATGCCTTGAGCCAATTCGACGGCAAAGCCACGCCGTTCGATCCCAAGGTGTTCGAGGCCCGGGGACGGGAATTGCACGGCCAGTACTACGAAATCTCGGGCACGGTCAATCACACGCCGTGGAATGCCGCCGGATCAGGGCCGGCGCCCGCCGGGAGCACCGCCGCAATCCGGAAGGACGATTCCAGGAACTGGATGATCTGGACGGGAGCGGCGGGGCTGGCCGCAATCGTGGGCGGCTCGGTGGGATACCTGATGCTCTCGAAGCACGCTGCGCAGGATCCCGTGTCCATCCACCTGGACGACAAGCCCTAGGCCAGGTCCCTTGCCCATGCCCTCCCGGCCCGTCCCCGCGCTCCGAGCCCTCGCCAAGGGCTGCGCCCGCCTGCTGGCGGCCTCCGCGCTGCTCCTGTCCGGCTGCGATCTCCTGGGCAAATCCGGGGAGGAGCGCCCCCTCGTCCTGCATCTCTCCCTGGACGATTCCCTGAGCTTCTACGACAGCGTGCTCGTCGCGCTGACATCGTACAACGATCCGTCCGTGGAGCTGGAATACGTGCACCGCGGCTTCCTCGGCTCGCCCTCGAGCATGCCGGTGTACACCGTGAAGAAGGCCCGGGATCCCTTCATCGTCAAAGTGCAGGCCTACCGGAAGGTGAAGGTAGGGTTGAACCCCCGGGAACAGCTGGCGGTGTCCACCTTGATCTTCTACAAGGACGGCAGGAAGCAGCGGATCGAGCGCCCCGTGGTGCCGGCCCAGGACCCGTTCAACTATCTGGCCCGGCTGGTGCCCGGCACGGGAAACCTGACGCCGATCTTCAACCCCTTCGTCCAGGACTACATCCTCCGGCTGGCCCGCGGCACGACCTCCGTCACCTTGGACATCGAGGTCGAATATACGAAGGCGGCCGTGACCATGGGCGGCGAAGCGGTGCTGCCCGGCGCGGCCAGGCGCACAATCGCCCTATCCGGGAAGGACACCACCGTCGCCATCACGGTCACCGACCTCCTGCAGACGCGCACCTACCAGGTCCTGGTGTCCCCGGAAAAGGCCCTCCCGCTGGCGCTCGACTCCGTCTGGAATTCCGTCGGCACCCTCGTGCCCGCCTTCCACCCGGACTCCCTCGCCTACCAGCTGATCCTGCCTTCGGTGATCTCCTCCGTGAACTTCAAGCTGTGGCCGGCGGATCCCCCGAACACCGCCATGACCTTCCAGGGGTCGGCGATCTTCCCGGGCGCGCAGCGGACCGTGTACCTCGACACGGCGGGCGCGACCGTCACGGCCGTCGCCGTGCTGACGCGGAGCAGCGTCACGCGCGAATACCGCTTCAACGTGACCCGCTCTCCCTAGCGGCCCTATCTCCCTGGCGGCGCCGCCTGGCCGGCGGGCGGCCCGGACCTTCCGTTTTCCGCGCGGTACGGGCCTTTACAGGGTACTCCTCGAAAGCGTTATTCCCAGTAGTGATTCGCATACGGACGCGTCCAGCCGGTCGCGTCCCAGCAGGAGGTAAAGGATGAAGCATCGTCTCGTCGGATATGTCTATGCCATCGCCTTCCTCGCCGGCGCGGGCGCGGCGGGAGCCCAATCGCAGACCAACGTCACCGTCTACGGCGAAGGCGGCACCTCGGCGGCGCCGCGCACGGACACCGTCCTGGCCCGGGACACCGTGTACGGGACGACCCGCGCGGAGGGCGGCGTCATCGGGGGGAAGACCGTCCTCGAAAGCGACGTCGCCGTGCAGGACCAGGCGGTGGACACCGTCGGCGATATCGAGCCCTCCGACACCAAGCGCCTGCAGCGCCGCAAGGAGGCCAAGCGCTTCAGCATGGCCGGCTTCGGCCCCGCGGGATTCGGCAGCGCCACAATGGATGACGACGACGATCGCCTGTCGTACGACATCTACCTGGGGCGCGCGTGGGAGGTGAATCCCAGGGCCGCCATCAAGACGGTCGCCGAGCTCACCACGGACCTGGACGACAACCACCTGGCCGACCTGAGCCTGGGCGCCAACTTCTACGCCCTGCCCACGGACTTCTCCCCGTACCTGGGCGGCGACGTGGGCCTGGGCATGGGCCGGGCCGACAACGAGAACGCCTTCGGCTTCACCGCCGGGGCCTCGCTCGGCGCCCTGCTGTTCCGCACCTCCAACGCCCAGCTGAATCTCGAGGGCGGCGCCGATGTGATGCTGTCCGAGCTCGACGACGAGTTCCCGACCGTGTACTCGGCCACCATCGGGGTGCTGTTCTGAACGCTTAGATCCCCCAGGCGGGACGGCATGGCATTCAGCCGCCGGGCCGTCCCGCTACGCGCGCTCCCACCGCCCTCGGGAGCGCGCAGGCCCGCGGAGAGACCCTCCGCGGGCTTTTCGCTTCCTCACCTTCCCATGCCGGCCCATGCGGAGCCGGCCGCATCCGAGCAACCGTTCTGTCAGGGGCTATTCGCTTCGAAGACGGCCACGCATTCGATGTGGCGCGTGTGGGGGAACATGTCCACCGGGGAGACGGAGAGCAGCCGGTAGGAGGATTCCAGGGCCGCGGCGTCGCGGGCCAAGGTGGCGGGGTAGCAGGAGACGTAGACCAGGCGGCGCGGCGCCAGCCGGCGGAGGGATTCGCGGACGGACGGTTCCAGCCCCTTCCGGGGCGGGTCGACCAGCGCGGCCGCGAAGCGCCGGGATCCGGCCGGATCGCGCTCCGCCTCGTCGGCGAGGCGGGACAGGACGTCGGCGACGTCGCCGGCCAGGAAGTCGGCGTTCGCGACGCGGTTCAGGGCCGCGGCGCGGCGGGCCGCTTCCACGGAGGCGGGATTCTCCTCCACGCCGAGCACCCGGGAGGCCCGGCGGGAAGCCCACAGGGTGAGGGTGCCGATCCCGCAGTACAGATCCAGCACGTCGCCGGAGGACGGCAGTCCGGAGATCGCGAGGTCGTACAGGCGCGGGGTCTGGTACGGGTTCACCTGGAAGAAGGTGGTGACGCCCACCTGGAAACCGAAGGGGCCGAGCTCCTCGCGCAGCGAGTCCGCGCCCCACAGCGTCCGCTCCTCGCGGCCCAGGACCACATTGTGCCGGCCGGGATTGAGGTTCTGGACGATTCCGACGAGGCGCGAGCCGGCGCCGGGCCCGGCCTCCGTCCCGTCCCCGTCCAGGGCCGCGCGGCAGCGGGCCACGAGATCGTCCAGCTGGGCAGGGGCGGGAGCGCCGGATCCGGCGGTGACCAGCCCCAGCAGGACCTCGCCGGTGGCCGCGCCGCGGCGCAGCAGGAGATAGCGCAGCCAGCCGCTGCCGTCCTCCTCCCGGTAGACAGGCACGCGATGGAAGACCGCCCAATCCCGCACGGCCCAGGCGGCGCGGGAAAGGCCCGGTTCCTGCACCAGGCACTCGCGCTGATCCACCACCCGGTGGGTGCCGGCCTCGTAGCAGCCCAGGGCCACGGCCCGGGGACGCCCGGGACCGGCGCCCTCGGGGGCCTCGAGGGAGAACGGCAATTGCACCTTGTGGCGGTAGCCTCCGGTGGCGGGGCTGGGCAGCACGGGATCAATGCGCAGATCGGGCCAGGCGGAGAAATGGCGGCGGACCTCCTCCTCCTTGCCGCGCAGCTGGGAGGCGTAGTCCTGGTCGAGGATTTGGCAGCCCCCGCAGCGGGGGAAATGGCGGCACTGATCGGTCAAGCTGCCTTGCAAAATAGCAATCGGCCGGGACATCACACCGTCCAGGCCCCGTCGCGGAACACCGCCTCCCCGTCCACGCGCACCGACTCCGTGATCGCGAAGACGTCCACGTGGTGCTTGCCGTCCCGGCGCCGGAGGCCGGGCTTCGGGTACACGGCGTGCTTCGATCCCAGGGACAGGTGGATGCCGCACAGGCGCTCCACGGTGCCGATGTCGCTGACCATGCGCTCCGGGGAGAAGGCGCGGTTCATGCCGAAGCCAAGCTCCCGGACCCGCACCTCCCCGTCGTCGGCGCGGATGGCGGCGAGCACGGCGTCGAAGGCGGGCGTGGAATCGACGGCGTCCGCGACCCGGCCCCCCTCGATCACGAGGGTGATGGGCCGCTCCGGGCGGTTCACGCGGAAGTCCACGTCGGCGAAGGCGAAGAGGCGCACGCGCCCCGCCACGGCGTCGAGATCGCGGGCCTCGGTGAACACCTCGCCGATCGGGAACTGCCCGCCCACGTTCCGCATGCCGCGGTAGTCGCCGACGTTGAGCTTGGCGTCCTCGAAGGGCCCCGCGAAGCGGAGGCATGCCCCGCCGCTGTCCACCTCGATGCGGGCGGCAGAGTCGATGCGGGCCTTGAGGGCCGCGCCCACGCCGCGGTAATAGGCGGGATCGTAGGCGAGGGAGTCCACGTACCAGGCGGCCTCCTCGCCGCCCATGCGCTCGAGGTGGGGATGCTCGAGGACCTTGAGGCCGCGCTTGAACAGCTCCACGCGGATGCGGAAGGCCTGCAGGCGGAAGCTGGTAGTCTGCACCAGCACCGCCAGGTCCCCGGGCGACAAGGCGTCCAGGGCGGCGAGCACGGCGTCCGGGCCGGCCGCGTCGAAATCGAGGAAACCGGCGGAGGGGAGCGCGAGCCGGTAGGCGCGGGCCAGCAGCGCGGACAGCTCGCTGCGGGTGTCGTAGACCACCACGGCCCTCCGGGGAGGCGCATGCTCCACGGCCAGGGCGAGGATGTCGCGGAGATGGGCGGCGGCGAGCGTTTCCGATGCGGGATCCATGGGATGGAAAATCTACCTTCTCTGCGATGGGAAGACCGGGGAGTACGTCCGGTGGCTGAGGTACGGGGGGCCGAGCGGCGCGGTTCGCGAGGTGCGCGCGCCCGGCGCGGCCTGCGCCTCCTGGCGGCGATCCTGGCCGCGGGCGCGGCGGCGGCCCTGGCGCTGTGGCTGAAGCGGCAGGGCACGGGCCTGGACGCCTTCACGGCGTGGCTGGAAGGGCTGGGCCCCTGGGGGCCCGTTTCCTGGATCCTGATTGTCCTCGCGGCCGTGGTCCTCATGCTGCCCGTCCCCATCCTCGCGGCCCTGTCCGGCTTCCTGTTCGGCGCGATCCCGGGAGCCGCGTACAACGTCTTCGGGATGTGGGCGGGATGCGCCGTCGCCTTCCTCCTGGGCCGGTTCTTCCTGTCGCGCCATGCCGGCCGCTGGATGGAGAAGCATCCGCGCCTGCGCGCCTTCAACCGCGGCCTGGAGCGCCAGGGCTGGACCTTCATCCTGTCCACGCGCCTCCTGCCCGGCTTCCCGATCAAGGTCTCCAACTACCTGTTCGGCGGCCTGGGCTATCCTTTGCGGGCGTTCCTGATCGGGAACTTCTTCGGCCTCATCCCCTACCAGCTCGCCGGGGCCTATGCCGGCTCCCTGCTGGCCGACCTCTCCGATCCCGCCCAGCTGGCCGCCTGGGCGCACGAGCCGCTCGGGCTGGCGGTTTCCGTCCTGGGCCTTGTCGCCGCCATCCTCCTGCTCGTCTATTGCACGCGGCGCGCCGTGCGGAGCATGCGCGAACAGGGCCTGGAGGCTTGAGACGCCCTTGAAAATCCCCTAACGCCGGGGATCCCCCCGCCCCATTCCCTCCCCCATTCCCTATTTCTGTCCGGCCTCCGGCATGCAAGCGCGAAGCGGCTGAAAATGCGCTCCCGGGCGGGCGCGGCCCGATGGCCGCATGGTATGATCCCCTAGGGGTTTGGGAATACCCCGGGGAATCCGGCTGCATGGGCGGGATTTCCCGAGGCAAGGTGGATATGTCTTTTTCCGAAACCGCTCCGACGCCCTTTCCTCGCATCCGCTCCCGGCAAGGCGGGTATTCCCTCCCGCAATTGGTGGCCGCGGTCGTCCTCATAGGCGTGCTGGCCGGCCTGGCTACCGTCAAGCTGACCCGATTCCTCCGCCAGAAAACGCTCACGGGCGAGACGCAGGGACTGGTCGGCCTGATGCGCCAGACCCGCTCGCTCGGGATCAAGAAGAACATGGCCGTGAAGGTGGTCTTCGATCCCGCCGGAGGCTCCCTGCGCATCCTCGAGGATGCCGACGGGGACGGTTCCTGGCAGGCCGGAGAGCCGGCCCGGGACATGGCGCTCACCGGCGGCCTCGCCTTCGGCGCCGGGGACGATCCTCCTCGGCTGGGCCCGGACGGCGGCAGCATCCCCGGGGAAGGCCTGGCGGGCACCTGGTCCACGGGGCTCGTCTTCGCCCGCGACGCCATGGCCACGCCCAGCGCCGGCGCCGCCTACCTGCACCATTCCCGTCTTCCCGGCTGGGCCGCATGCCTCATCCGCCCGGCGGACTCGCACCAGATCCTGGCCTACCTGTGGGACGGCACGGCCTGGAGGGCGCTGTGAGCCGCCCCGCCGCCGTGGCCCCCCGCGGCCCGTGGGCCTCCCAGGCGGGGATCTCCATGGTGGAGATCCCCATCGCGCTGCTGGTGCTGGCCATCCTGCTCGTCCTGGCCATCCGCACCTTCTCGACCGCGGGCTCGGTGCAGCGGGACTCCCATATGGGGAACCAGGCCACCGCCTACGGCGCCGCCAAGCTGCACCATCTCGAGAGCTTCCCCCGGAGCCGCATCCTGCCCGGACGGGACACCGTGGTGAGCGCCGACGGGAAGACCTTCATCCGGGCCTGGACCGTCTCGGACAGGCCGGCCTGCAAGGAGGTCGCGGTGACGGTGAGCTGGCGGTCCGCGTCCCGGACCGAATCCCTGACCCTGGCGGCGGTGCTCCGGTGACGGCCCGCGCCCCGGACCGTCCGGATCCCCGCGCGGGGCAGCGCGGCATGAGCCTCCTCGAGGCGGTGATCTACGCGGCCCTTTCCCTCCTCCTCATCGGCCTCGCCATGGGCGGGCTGGGCACCATCCAGCGGGGACTCTCCAAGACCAGCGAGATGTCCCGCATGCGCGGCGACGCCGACGAGGCGATGCAGATCATGGGCCGGGAGCTGCGCAACCTGGGGCTCAAGCGCATCTTCTACCGGAACGGACCCGACGACTTCGTGGACATCCGCCTGGCGGGGGCCAGCTACGCGCCCGGCGACTCCTCCTCCTTCCGCCACCGGGACGGCGCGCGCTACGACTCCCTGACCTTCCTGAGCCCCGTCCTGGACGGGCGCGGAGCGGCCCTCGGCGTGGACACGGTGACCTACTCCGTCGACGACGCCACCCAGACCCTGCAACGCTCGGTGAACGGGGGCGCGCCGATGGCCCTGTGCCGCAAGGTGGACGCCCTGCAATTCGAGTACGGCGTCTCGGCCCGCAAGCGCCACCTCGTCGACGAGCGCGAGCCGGCGCAGGCCCGGTGGCAGGGGCTCCCCGCCGCCAACCTGAGATTCGCGGGAACCGCCCTGATTCTCGAGAAGCAGACGACGACGCCGGGGACGGTCTCGGCCTGGCAGGCCGTCTCCGGCTTCTCCACCTCCGCCGATCGCCGCTACGCATTCGACCTCGTCGGGTCCGTCGACGAAGCCTTCCTGGCGAGCGTCGATTCCGTGGTGGCCATGATCTGCACGCCGGCGGGCACCGCGGTGGCCGCCGAACGCTTCCTGCTGGGCGCGGCCACGACGACGCTGCGCATCGAGATGGCCGCCCCCGCCTGCGGCGATTGCCGGGCCGGCATCCGCGCCAGCCTCAGGGGCAAGGGTCGGCTGATGCTCGCCGCCTTCGCCTTCTCCGAGGTCTCCCGGGGCGACATGGCCTGGTCCCCGGATCCGGCCCCGGCCGACAAGCAGGGCGTGAGGGCCGTGCGCATCAGCCTGCTGGTCGGATCGGACAAGCCCGTGCACGGGGTCCGCGCAGGGAGCATGCGGCTCGCCAACGCCGGGCTCAGCTTCAGCGACAGCAAGGGCAGGAGCCTGATGGACGAAATCATCCCCACGCCGAACAACGGCTTGTGAGACGCTTGTGAGAAGGTCTGCGGGGCGGAATACGGGGCGGGCGATGAGACGGGAGGGGGCATGAGCGGCGGCAGCGGAACGGAAACGACGGGTCGGGCGGCGGGCCCGACGGCGAGCCGGGTCGCGGACCGGCAGGCCGGGTTCGCCACCGCCACGATAATCCTCCTCCTCGTCCTCTCCATCGTCGGTGGGGCCTACGTGCTCAAGCTGACCCGCAGCCAGGCCTCGGCGGCGGGGGGCTATTACCAGGCCCGCGCGGCGTCCCTGGCGGCCCAGGCCGGCCTGGAGGAGGCCCTGGCGCAGCTGGAATCCGATCCCGCCGGCGCCGTGGCGCTGCTCAACGGTTACCTGGCCGATACGTCCCGCCAATGGCTGCTCGGCTCCGGCGGCGCGCGCACCGAGCACCGCATCGGCGGCAACCGGCAGCGATATGCCGTACGCATCGCCGCCTTCGACCCCGCTACCGGCATGGTGAAGCTGGAAGGCTTCGGGGAAGGCCCGGGCGGCAGCGCCAGCAGGGCCCACGGCGTGTACCGCCTGGGCGGGCTGGCCCCCGACCTGCCGTTGCTGGCGAAATACGCCTGGTACATGGCCGGGGATGCCCGCAACGTGGATCAGCCGGTGGAGGTCCTCGGGGACGCCTATTTCGGCGGCAGCGTGCATTTCAACGGGGGATCGGACGGCAGCGTCCTGAACGGCACCGTCAAGATCGCCCGGGGCGCCGGGGCCGAGAGCAGCTTCGACGGGTACATCCTCTTCGCCGGCACCGCGTACGTCCAGACGCCGCTCAAGTCGCAGGGCCGCGGCGCGCATTTCGGCGGCAACGCCGGCTTCGAGGCGGATCTCTTCCTCGAAACCGACACCGAGTGGATGCGGACGGGCCTGACCGTCTATACCAACGCCGGCATCGTCGGCGGGAGCGGCCGGCTCGACGTGGACGGCAACCAGGTGGTGCACAGCGGATCCCTGAACACGGCGCGGGTGGCCGGCGCCTCGCGGATCACCGACAACCGCGGCCCCATCGACATCGGCCGCGCCCTGGGCATGGATCCGGGACCGGAGTCGGAGGTGTCGGTCGATCTCTCGTCCGTGCCCGCGAACCGCCGGTTCACGCCCTCCGCGCTGGGCCTCGCCCGCGGTCCCGGCACCCACGGCCCCGAGCTTTCAGCCGCCTACGCGGCGGCCCAGTCCCGCGGGGAGCTGTACCGCGGCTTCCTCGTCATCGACGTCGGATCGGGGCTCAACTTCATGGACGTTCCCGACAACCTCCTCCGGGGGAAGTTCGTCTTCGACGTCACCGCTCCCGTGACCATCAACGGGAACCTGCCGGACAGCGATCCGGCGTCGGTGAGCCTGTGGCGTTTCGGATCCGGGGGATCCGCCACCGGGTTCGGCGGCAAGGGGCTGTTCCGGGGTTACGTGCACGTGACGGGAACCGGCCACGTGGTGTACCAATGGGGGCCGGGCTGCGAGTTCCAGGGGGCCATCCACCACGTTTCCCGGACAACGGGCTTCCAGCTCAATTCGTCCACCGGACCCCTGCGGCTGTCCTTCAGCGCGGGCGTGTTCGAGGAGCTGGCCGCCCTGGGCGTGGTGGCCGCGCCCGGCGCCCCCGTGCCGGTGACTCCGGCGCCGACGCGGGTGAAGCTCGTGGACGTGAAGATCCGCCCGGTGCTCCTGGGCCGCTACTTCTGAACGGCGCCGCGCCCCCCGGGATCCGGGGCCGGCCTCATTCCTGGCGCAGGTATCCGAAGGTGACGAGCACCCGGGTCTCCGCCGCGGCGAGAGTCTGGTCCTCCCCCTGCGATCCCCGCTGGCCCTCGTTCTGCAGGTTGTACACCGTTCCCTTGAGGATGTAGGCGCCGGTGCCCGCGCTCCGTCCGTCGTTGGACACCGGGATCCAGCGGAACCTCAGGTTGCGGAAACCCTCGCCGTCCACGGGCACCTTGGCGATCATGTCCTCGGTGATCCGGCCGCTGGTCTTGGCGACGAATTGGCCCAGGTGATCGAAGACGCTGAACTGGTAGCTCACCGCGTACTTGGTGCGGAGAATCCACTCCGGCAGGGGGCGGCCCGAAGTGAAGTGGACGTCGGATCCCGGCTTGCAGTCGAGGCAGGTGCCCCCGTAATCGTCGGACGACGCGTGCACCACGGCGAAGGGGTTCCTCCGCACCTCGACGGGGACCTGGGGCAGGACGGACGGCGCCTGGACTGTGATCGGGTTCGTGACCTCGATGCCGATGACGTTCGCGACCGTCTGCGGCGCGCCTTCCACCGGGATGCGCTTCCCGCCGGGCACGGATTCGGCGCCGCCGGCGTCGCGCACGATGGCGTCGCCCAGGACCAGGCTGTCGATGTACACCGGCCAGGTCGGCGAGCCCGCCTCGAAGGTCCAGCGGTAGGTGTCCGGCTTGCCGGGCACGGCTTCCACCGAGGCGACCAGGGGAGGCTCGGCCACCGCCGCGCCCTGGCGGAGGATTTCGAAGGGCCAGATCCGGCCGGCCGCGATCGGGGCCAGGTCCAGGGGTTCGCTGAAGGTGACGTCCACGTACGGCCTGGACTCCGGGCTGGTCTTGTTGACGGCCACGGCCTTGACCGGGACCGGGCCGACCGAGTCGGCCACCACGAAGGGATCCGCTCCGTAGCCGGGGACGTCCGCGAAGAGGCCCAGGGGACGGGGTGCGAAGACGGTGCCTTCCCGGAATTGCCGGTCCGGGAACCGGACCACGAGCACCTCGGCGGAAGGGCCCCCGGCGATGTAGCTGGAAGGGAACAGCGCCGCGGTTCCGGAGAAGGGATCGGTGAGCAGGACCGAGGCCGGCACCGAGGGGGCCGGGATGTCCAGGACGAGGATGGCGCCGTCGATGCGACCGTTGCCGTCGAAGTCGTAATAGGCGGCCTCGGCGACCACGGCCATCCGCGCGTAGCTCTCCGTCATGACCTGGCTCGGCTTCCAGTCGGCCTGGAAGGCCCGCGCCTTGATCGTGGCGGAGGCCGTGAGGAGGATGGGACCGGCATAGAGAGGGCTAGTGGAATCGGGCGTCGTTCCGTCCAGGGTGTAGCGGATCTCGGCCCCCGGATGGCCGGGCACGGACAGGGACACCTGCCGGCTGCCGACGAAGCCGCCGCCGGCGGGATTTGCCACCGGAGGCGGCAGGGTCTGCGCGTCGGTGTAGATCTCGGTCAGGACCGCGCTGGCCACCCAATCGGGCTTGAAGGCCCGCGCCTTGAGGGTGGTGGTGGCTGCGATGTCGAGGGGCCCGTCGTAGAGGGGGCTAGTGGAATCGGGCGTCGTTCCGTCCAGGGTGTAGCGGATCACCGCCCCGGGGGTGGCCACCGTGAGCGAGACCCGGATGGGTTCCACGAAAATCCGCCCGGTCGGATCGGCCACGGGCGTCGCCACGGTCTCCATCCGGGTATAGGTCTCGCTGACAACTTCGCTGTTCCGCCAGCCGGGCTTGACGGCCAGCACGCTGATCGTGGCGGTCGCGGACAGGGTGATGGGGCCCGTGTACCGCTGCGAGGCGGCGGTGGGGACGCTCCCGTCGGTGGTGTAGTAGAGGATGGCGCCCGCGACGGGATGGGTGATGGCCACGGTCCGCTGGCCCTCGAAGAATCCGCCGGGCTCGAGGACGGACCGGGGCAGCAGGGGCAGCAGCTCGATGGAGGTGGTGATGCGCAGCTTGGAGGTGGTGGTATGGCGCTCGGCGAAGAAGAAGTCGAGGGGATAGACCATGCTGTCCACGAGGCCGATGGAGGTGGCCACGTCGTCCAGGTTGACGCTGTCCACCTGCTCGGGGTGGATGCCTCCCAGGTCGATGACCCGCTTGCCGTTGATGAACACCCAGACGTCGTCGTCGCCCTTGAAGGAGAAGACCTGCGACCGGCCCTTGAAATAGGTGAAGTTCGCGTGGAACTCCATCGTGAACCCGTAGTTGTGGCTGGCGAGATTCACGCCGGCCTGGGTCCCGGTCAGGAGATGGCCGTAGGGGCCGTTCGGGCCGAGGCGGGTGAAGGCCTTCCCGCTGTCGAGGGGGAAGAAGTCGTCGTTCAGGTATTCGTAGAGACCGGTGACCGGGTTGCGGACGAAGCGGACGTCGATCAGGAACGATCGGTTGACGTCGCCGGCAAGACGGTCGTTGAACCAGTCGCCGAAGCGATTGGCGGGCTGGAAGCACTGGGACACCCGGGAGTCCAGGGGGAGGTCCAGCCGGGGCCCGCGATTGTCGCCCTTGAAGACGGCGGTGTCGCCGGAGTCGTCGGTGGTGTCGATGTCGGCCTGGACGATGGTGACGCCGGCCTCCTGGGAGCTGCAGCCCGTCTGGTAGGCGCGGTTTCCGTAGAAATGGGGGTGGGCGGTGAAGCCCCGGACGGAAGCGTCCGCGAAGTCCCGCACCTTGCCCTTGAGGACGAGTTCGTCAGGCGGAGCGACTTGCGCCTGCGCGGAGCCGAAAGCGGCGGCCAGCGACAGGGTCAGGAGAATGGAAATGACGGACGGACAAGCGCGATACGACGACATGAATCCCCCATCGGCATTGCGGCGCGCCTTCCCCGCGCGCCGGATGCCGGGCTATCGGATACTATTTCGGTTGACCCCAAGATAATCCCGGGGCGGTCGTCTCGCCAGGGGATAGGGTCGAAAATGCTCACGATTTGAGAGCATTGAGGTTCGCCCCGGGAGCCCGTAGGGAGGCCGTCGGGAGGCCTCCGTCCGCCCCGCCGTCCTCTATCCCCGCATCCCGGCTCCTCCTTCATGCGCGAAAGTATGATCAGGCCCATGGGGTGATTTTCCATCAGTCGCACCTTTTCCGGCGCCGTGC
>CBILQL010000036.1:0-14944 GCA_966238865.1 uncultured bacterium | reverse complement strand
CGCCCGCGGGGACGAGGCGGTTGTGGAAGTCGCTGCGGACCCAGCCGGGCTCCAGGACGTGGACGCGGATGTCGTGGGGATGGAGCTCGTAGCGCAGCGACAAGGAGAAGCCGGTCAGCGCGGATTTGCTGGCGCAGTACTGCGCCTTGAACGGGACTTGCAGGTCGTGGACGATGGAGCCCAGGTTCACGATCACGCCGGAGCGGCGGGCGCGCATGCCGGGGACGGCCTTCTTGGCTAAGGCCACGGGGGCGAAGTAGTTCACCTCGAAGAGGCGGCGGCTGTCGGCGAGGGGCGTGTCCTCGACGGCGCCCAGTTCGCCCATGCCGGCGTTGTTGACGAGGACGTCCACGCCGCCGCCGAGCAGGACCATGGCTTCGTCCCAGCCGCGCTCCAGGGAGGCCGGGTCGGCGAGGTCCATGGCCACCAGGCGGAAGGGAAGCCGGCCGCCGAGGCGGGATTCCAGGCCGGCGCGGACCCGGTCGGGATCGCGCGCGGTGCCCACCACGAAATAGCCGCGCGCGGACAGCAAGGCGGCGGCGGCCAGCCCGATGCCGGAGCTGGCGCCGGTCAGGAATACGCGCTTCTGGACGTCACCCATCCGTTTCTCCCCCCGGGTTTCCCGGAAAGACGTCCAATCTAGAAACAGCGCTACTCGGAGGTCACGTCCGGGGCGGATTCATAGGGGTCGACGCCGGGCGGGGTGACGATGGAGGGGAGGGCGGTGTCGGAGTCGGGGAACGGGGCGATGGGGATGGGAGCGGATCGCGGGCGCGGCCTGGCCATGAGCCGGGCGTCGAGGCTCGCGGCCGCGGAGGCGCCGGCAGCGGCGCCTTCGGCCTGGGCCGCGGGGACCGGCTTGGCGGGAGACGGTTTCGCCGGAGCCGGCTTGGCGGCAGCGGAGCGGCCGGCGCCGGAGGCGGCGGATACGGATTTCGTCTTAGGGGACGAGGCGGAGGGTCCTTCCCAGGTTTCGGTCTTGAGGAAGGGCACCAGGTCGCAGAGACGGCGGTTGTGCGGCAGGTGGTCGCGATGCATGCGGGCCAGGCGGACCTGGTTCTCCTTGCCCGCGAACTGGGCCATGAACTCGAAGCTGTCGTCGTTTTCCCAGATGGCGCCCTGGAAGGGCAGGAAGCCGGGACAGGCGGCCTCGCCCGTGCCCTTGCCCTCCCCGGAGATCTTGGTCTTGGTGCGGATGAGACGGCCGAAGAGGTCGCCGCCCGTCCCGGCGCTGTCGGTGACGAAGACGCGCACGCCCCACAGCCTGCCGTCCCGGAAGGCCAGCAGGTACTGGTGGTGCACGCCGTCCAGCACGAACTCGTCCATCAGGTCGCCGCCGGGCAGGTTGCGGAAGGTCTTGGCGGGATAGGCGGAGCGCACCTCCACCGGGGTGCTGCCCCAGGGCACGCCGTAGGTGCCGAGCAGGGCGATGGCGCTCGGCAGCACCACCGGCGTCGTCTCCTCCTCGGAGAGCGGAGCCTTCGGGCCCGGGCGCCGCGCGCCCTTCCCGTTCCGCAGGGCCCAGGCGCTTTCCCGCAGGGCCGCCTCGTAGGCCAGGTCCCGCTTCTCGGACAGGCCGGGCAGGCCGGGGTCGGCCTTGAGGCTGGAATCGAAGCATTCGGTGGCCATGGCGAAGAGACCGCGATGGTAATAGGCCTGTCCAAGGGCCATCCACAGCGCCGCGTTCTTCGGATATTGCCGGGCCAGCGGATCGAGCAGGGACAGGGCGAAGACGGCATCGGCGCCGCCGGCTTTGGAATCCTTCCCGCGATCCCCGCCGGAGGCACGGACGCCGAACGGCTTCCAGCCCAAAGTGACCAGGGCGCGCCGGTATTCGGGATTCTCCGGATCGGCAGCGAGCAGGGCGCGGTAGGCCGAATCGGCCTTGTGCAGGAATCCGCTGGACTCCCAGACCCACGCCTGCACCAGGGCCGAGCGCGGGGTCGCCCAGCCAGTCTCCATGCCGTATTCGAGGGACATGCGCGCGCTGTCCACGGCGCCGGATTGCATGTAGTGGGTGGCCAGCCAGTCGAAGGGCGCGGGCTCCGCCATCGGCAGCGCCGTGCCGGGGCCGCGATACCGCTCCGGCAAGGTGAGATGGAGGGCGATGGCCTTGCGCAGATTGCCGACGGCCTCGACGGGCGCGCCCAGTCCGAGCTGCAGCCGGCCCATAGCCGCGTAGGGAAAGGCGAAATGCGGCGCGCGGTCGACGGCCTGCTTGTACAGGGCCAGGGCGGAATCGACCTGTCCCGATTTCTCCTGCAGGAGTCCCGCCACGTAGAGCAGCCAGGGGTTCCCTGGCTTCCCGGCGAGAGCCGGGGCCAGGAGCGCGGCGGCCCGGGAGGTCTGGGGTTCGAAGCCCGGAAGGCTTTGGAGGTAGAGGTAGGCGGCCGTGCCCGCCACCAGGGGGTTCTTGCCGTGGGATTCCGCCAATGCGGTCGCGGTCTGGAGGGCCGATTCCCGCTTTCCTTCCGCTTCCTCATCGAGCAGGGCGCGGTACCGCTCCCGATCCGCCTTGGGCAGATCGTCGAGCTCGTCGAGCCCTTCGAAGGCGGCGCCTTCGGGCAGGCTCGTGATGTCCTCGGGGGAGAAGGGGTTCTCCTTGAGCCGGACATGGAACGGATCGAGATGGGAGGTCAGGAAGAAGCCGGCCAGGAGGCCGAAGAAGAATAGCAGGGACAGGAGCAGGGCGAAGGGGCCTTTTCCGAGCTGGATACGCCCGGGCGCGCGCGCCGGGGTCGGCCGGGGAAATTCCATAATTCCTCAAGTGTACCATGGATGGAAGGCGGGTTGCGAGCGGAATCCGGACGCCACATAGAGGGTTTGTCTGGTCCTTTATACTTCTATCGACCGATTTAATTCCATATTTATCGTATATTTATGGAATATGTTCCAACGAATTCCTCGGCTCCCTGGAGAAAGCTTCTTCCTGTTCGGCGCCCGCCAAACGGGAAAATCGACATGGTGCCGGCAAACGCTGCCGGAGGAGAGGACGCTTTATTTCGATTTGCTGGACATCGACACGGAAACCGCCCTGCTGAGGAACCCGCGGGAGCTCGAGCAACGCATCGCGGCCTCGCGGAAATCCCTGGAATGGATCGTCATCGACGAGGTGCAGAAATCGCCGCGCCTCCTGGACACGGTCCACAGGCTGATCGAAGCCGGGTCCCTGAAATTCGTCCTCACGGGATCGAGCGCCCGCAAGCTGGTGCGGGGCGGCGCCAACCTGCTGGCGGGCCGGGCCCTGCTCCGCTCCCTGCATCCGCTCACCCATCGCGAGCTGGGCGAGGCGTTCGATCTGAACGGCGTGCTGCGCTGGGGATCCCTGCCCAAGATCTGGAACCTGGCGCCGGGCGGCCGGAACGACTTCCTCAAATCGTACGCCCACGCCTACGTGAAGGAGGAGATCGCCGCGGAGCAGATCGTGCGGCGTCTCGATCCCTTCCGGAACTTCCTCGAGATCGCCGCCCAGGGAAACGGAAACCCGGTCAACTTCGCGAATGTGGCCCGCGACGTCGGGGCCGATCCCAAGACGGTGCAGTCCTATTACCAGATCCTGGAGGATACCCTGGTGGGATTCTCCGTCCAACCCTGGCACCGCAGCCTCCGCAAGCAGCAAGCCCAGGCCCCCCGTTTCTACTTCTTCGATCTGGGGGTGAAGCGCGCCCTGGAACGGATGCTGGACGTTCCCGTCCAGCCTCGCACGTACGGCTACGGCACGGCCTTCGAGCACTTCCTCATCGCCGAAATCCGGCGCCTGGCGGACTATGCGGGGTTGGAGTGGAAGCTGTGCTACCTGCGCACCAACCACGGCGCCGAAATCGACCTCGTCCTCGACCGCCCCGGCCGTCCGCCGCTGTTCCTGGAGTTCAAGTCCGCCGACCAGGTTGATGACAGGGATACGCGCTCCCTGGAAGCCTTCCTCGCCGACGCCTCGGAGGGGACGGAAGCCCTGCTGCTGTCGCAATGCGAGACCGCGAAGCGCATCGGGAATGTGCTGTGCCTGCCGTGGCGGCGGGGGCTGGAGGAGATGGGGCTGTGAACCGGGGGACGCACGGGGTGCCCGCCTCCGGGAAGCGGCGGCCGACCGGCCCTGGGTAGGCCGGGCCGCCCATCGCTTCCCGATTCGCCCCCGCGGGCCGGAGGCTCAGTTCTCGGAGACGAAGGGGAGCAGCTTGTCCTTGCTCTCCTTGGAGCGCAGCAGCTTGCGGAGGGACTTGTTCTTGATCTGGCGGACCCGCTCGCGGGTGAGCTTGAGCTCCTTGCCGATCTCGTCGAGGGTGAACTCGCGGGAGTAGTTGATGCCGTAGTACATGCGCAGCACCTTCTCCTCGCGCTCGCTCATCTGGCCCAGCACGGAGTCGATGACGCGGGAGAGCTCGGCCTTCTCGTTGTCGGGCTCCTGGTTGCCCTCGTTGCCGAGGACGTCCATGAGGGTGGTGACCGGGTCGCGGCCGTCGCTCTCCGAGCCCAGGGGGGCGTTCAGGGAGACGTCGGCGATCTTCTCCATGATCTCGGCGATCTCCTGCTCGTACTCGGTGAACTCGGGCAGGGAGATGGTCTTCTCGTAGTCGCCGCCGTTCTGCACCAGGGCCTTCTTGAAGCGGTTGACCATGGCCAGCTTGTTGGGCGGCACGCGCACGGCGCCCACCTGCTCGAAGAGGGCCTTCTGGATGCTCTGGCGGATCCACCACACGGCGTAGGAGATGAACTTCACCTCGCGGGACGGGTCGTAGCGCTTGGCCGCCTTGTAGAGCCCGAGGTTGCCCTCGTTGATGAGCTCGAGCAGCGAGAGGCCCTTGCCCTGGTAGCGACGCGCGATGGAGACCACGAAGCGGAGGTTGCCCAGGATGAGCCGGTGCATGGATTTCGAGTCGCCCCTCTTGATCTTCTGGACCAGGTCCTTCTCCTCATCGGGCGTGATGATGGAATGGCGGTAGAGATCGCGGAAGTAGAGCTGCTCGTTTTGATCGACCAAGGATACGCCCTTCGCTTCGCGTGAGAACCGTGGCTGCGGACCGCCCAACCCCGGCGGACCAGACCCTAATCTAGAATTTGTTCCCAACTCCGGTAAAATCACCGACTCGGGCGGGCGGCCCGGGTCCGGAGGTCGCCCGCCGGGGCCCGGTCAAGCATGCGTCAGGTAAGGGGCTCGAGGCACCGTCCGCGGCCCCGGGGCCGCCGGGAATGGCCGCGCGTCGGGGCGGCCGCCGGGCGGACCCGGCGCGTCAGGGAGCCGCGTCCCGGACGGGACGGCCGGGCTGGAGCTTCTTCAGGTAATCGTAACTGTAGATGCCGGTCTTGTGCCCGTCGCTCCAATGGATGCCCATGGCGTAGCGGCCCACGGCGAAGATCCGGGCGGGTTTCACGTCCTTGGACACCTTGGCGTCGTCCAGCATCTTCTCCCCGGTCCACTCGTTCACGCAGGCGGCGCAGGGGCAGGCGCAGCGGAGCTCGCGCACGGGGAAGCGGCTCTCGGTGCCGTCGTTCCAGCGCACGGCCAGCGTGTCCGCGCCGGACTTGTAGAGGGAGGTGGGGGCGATGACGAGGGCGGCCATGGCTAGGCCCTCCCCGGTGCCGGGCCGGCCGGCTGGGCCGGGGCGCCCGGAACGCCCGGCGAAGCCGGCAGCGTATCCCAGGTATAGTCGAAGTCGGCCAGCACGCCGCTCTGGGAGGCGCTCAGGATGGACAGCTCGGAGGCGATGGCGCCGGCGATGTCGCGGTAGGCCTTGGCCGAGACGCTGTCGGGCCGCTTCTCGACGATGGGCACCCCCTGGTCGCCGCCCACGGCCACCTCCGGCTCCAGGGGCACCTCGCCCAGGAAGGGCAGTCCCAGCGACCGGGCGATGCGCTGCCCGCCTCCCTGCCGGAAGATGTAATGCTTCTTGGAGCACTGGTCGCAGATGAAATAACTCATGTTCTCGATGACGCCCAGCACCGGGACGCTCACCTTCTGGAACATCTTGAGGCCCTTCTTGGCGTCCAGCACGCTCACGTCCTGGGGCGTGGTGACGATGACCCCGCCCGAGAGGGGGGCGCTCTGGGTCAGGGTGAGCTGCACGTCGCCGGTGCCCGGCGGCATGTCGATGAGCAGGTAGTCGAGATGGCCCCACACCACGTTGTGGACGAAGTTCTGGATCATCTGCGAGACCATGGGCCCCCGCCAGATGACCGGCTTCTCGTCGTCGGCGAACATGGCCATGGACACGATCTTGATCCCGTTCACGACCACGGGGTGGAGCTTCTGCTTGTCGTCCAGGACCGGGGCCTCCTGCACGTTGAACATCATGCTCATGGACGGCCCGTAGATGTCGGCGTCGAGGACCCCCACGTGGGCGCCGGTTTTGGCCAGGGCCATGGCCAGGTTGGCGGTGGCCGTGGACTTGCCGACCCCGCCTTTGCCGGAGGCGACGGCCACCACGTGGCGGACGTCCTTGAGCAGCTCGGTGCGCTTGGAGGTGGCGGTGCGGGTCACCTGGGCGGTCATGGACACGTCCACGGAGGTGACGCCCGGGATGGCGTTTACGGCCTCGATGGCCTGGGCCTTGAGCTCGTCCTTGACCGGGCAGGCGGGCGTGGTGAGCTGCACCTCGAACTTGACCGCGCCCCCCGTGATTTGGAGGTTTTTGACGAACTCGAGGGACACGATGTCCCGGTGCAGATCGGGATCCTGCACGGCCCGGAGGGCGGAGAGGACCTGGGATTCGGTGACGGTGGCCATGGGTGCTGTTCGTTCGCCGGGGAGGACCAGGGCTTGAAATATAGCTTCTTCGAAGCGGATAGTCTTTCCGGGGAGAAAAGCTATGTTTGTTTCCTTCGGGAAAGGACTTCGGTCATGAGCAAGGATCGGAAAATCGCAGTCGTGGGCCTGGGCTACGTGGGCCTGCCCATCGCCGTCCATTTCGGGAAGGTGAGGCGCGTCATCGGATTCGACGTGAACGCCTCCCGGGTGGATGAGCTCAAGCGGGGCGTGGACCGGAACCGCGACCTCCCCGCCGAGGAATTCGCCGGATCCGACGTGGAGTTCACCACCGACGGCGGCCGCCTGAAGGACGCCGACTTCCTCATCGTCACCGTGCCCACTCCCGTCGACGACGCCAACCGACCCGACCTGACCCCGCTGGCCAAGGCCTCCGGTTCGGTGGGCCGGCACCTCAAGAAGGGCGACATCGTCGTCTACGAGAGCACGGTGTATCCCGGCGCCACCGAGGAGGTGTGCGTCCCCATCCTGGAGAAGGAGAGCGGGCTCAAGTGCGGGGTCGACTTCAAGGTGGGCTATTCGCCGGAGCGCATCAACCCCGGCGATCACGAGCATACCTTCACCAAGATCACCAAGGTGGTCTCGGGCATTGACGCCGAGACCCTGGAGGTGGTGGCCGCGGTCTATTCCAGCGTGGTCAAGGCCGGCGTGTACAAGGCCTCCTCCATCAAGGTGGCCGAGGCCGCCAAGGTCATCGAGAACACCCAGCGCGACCTCAACATCTCGCTGGTGAACGAGCTGTCGGTCATCTTCCACCGCATGGGCATCGACTGCAACGACGTGCTGGCCGCGGCGGGCACCAAGTGGAACTTCCTGAAATTCCAGCCGGGGCTCGTGGGCGGCCACTGCATCGGCGTGGACCCCTATTACCTGACCCACAAGGCGGAGCAGGTGGGCTACATCCCCCAGGTGATCCTGGCCGGCCGCCGCATCAACGACGGCATGGGCCGCTTCGTGGCGCGCGAGATGACCAAGGAGCTGCTCAAGAAGGGCGGCGTCAACTTCGACGGCGCCAAGCCGGTGGTGACCATCCTCGGCCTCACCTTCAAGGAGGACGTCTCCGACATCCGCAACACCAAGGTGATCGACATCATCGCCGAGCTCCGCACCTTCGGCTTCGAGGTGCAGGTGGCCGATCCGATGGCCTACCCCGACGAGGCCCAGCACGAATACGGCATCTCCCTGGTCCCCTTCGAGAGCCTCAAGCCGGCCTGCGGCGTGGTGCTGGCCGTCTCCCACGCCCAGTACAAGAAGGGCGGCTGGGACCTGGTGAAGAGGCTCCTGGCCGGCGGCCGCGGAGTGGTGGCCGACCTCAAGAACGTGCTGCCCCGGGAGCAGACGCCCCCGAGCGTGAGCCTCTGGCGGTTGTAGACCCCGCCTGAACGCCCCGTCCCGGCGCGGAACGGGGGCTCCGACTTTTCTGACCTCAAGGTCGGAAAAGTCTTGACTTTTCCGACCGTGTGGTTAGAGGTCCCCGCCCTGTCCCTGGTCGGGAAGGAAGGCGTGCTCAAGCGGACGACGAACGGGGGGCTTCCGGTCCTCGTCGTCAGCGCGCCGTGGTGGCTGCAGGGACTGCCCTGAGCGGGTGCATCGGAAACCGCCGCTTCGCAGCCTTTTCAGATCGGGATGGTCCGGACCAGCCCCCTCGCTCCATAGGCGAGAATACGCCTATCCGCCGTGACCAGGGGGATTCCCAGGAAGCGCGCCGTCGCGACAATGATCCTGTCCGCCGGATCGCCATGGAAGCCGCCGGGCAGGCGGGTGCTGTCGACCGCAATATCGGGAGTGATAGGCTGCAGGATGACGCCAGGAGCCGATAGCGCCGTGCGAATCCACAGGCTGCAATCCTGGCTCATGAGAATCCTGGCCTTCGACTCGAGCATGGCCAGTTCCCAAGTGGAAATCGCGGAGACGACGACACCGCCGCGGGCTCGGGCATATTCAATAGCCGGAACGGCATCCGATCCGGCCATCTGGTCGTCCCCTTTTTGAACCCAATACCAGACGTGGGTGTCGAGCAGGAGCGTGTGATGAAACCGTTCACTCATCCGCTTCCCATTTGACATCGATGGGCGAAATCACGTCGCCGATGGTTTCCACCGTCCCCTTCATCGACCCGAACAACGGCTTCAGCGGTTTGTCTTCCACCGGCACAAGCTTGGCTATCGGTTTGCCGCGTTTCGTGATCACGATCTCTTCATGGCCTTCCGCGACCCTGTCCATGAGTTCCAGGCATTTCGCCTTGAATTCCGCGGCTTTGATTTCCATGACGCACCCCTTTATGACTATAGTAATATAACCATGGTCATTTAATCCCGCAATCCTTTAAATCTCCAAATTTTGGGGCTTTCGCGTCCTTGGCACAACGTGCAATGCTATCTTTCCCCACATGACCCAACCCTCTGCTTCCCCCCGCCCCGTACTCATCACCGGCACGGCCGGCTTCATCGGCTACCACCTGGCCGAACTGTGCCTCGCCCGTGGGCACCGGGTGGTCGGCTTCGACGTGGTCAACGACTACTACGACGTGCGCCTCAAGGAGGATCGCCTCAAGCGCCTCGCGGACAAGCCCGGCTTCGCCTTCGTGCGCGCCGACCTGGCCGACAGGGCCGCCGTGGAGCGCGCCTTCGCCGACCACAAGCCCTCCCACGTGGTCAACCTGGCCGCCCAGGCGGGCGTGCGCTACAGCCTGGAGAATCCCCGCGCCTACGTGGACTCCAACCTCGTCGGCTTCGTGAACATCCTGGAGGCCTGTCGCCACGGCGGCGTCTCCCACCTGGCCTACGCCTCCAGCAGCTCCGTGTACGGCGCCAACACGACCATGCCCTTCTCGGTGCACCACAACGTGGATCACCCCCTGAGCCTCTACGCCGCCTCCAAGAAGGCCAACGAGCTCATGGCCCACACCTACAGCCACCTGTTCGACCTGCCCACCACGGGCCTGCGCTTCTTCACGGTGTACGGCCCCTGGGGCCGCCCCGACATGGCACTGTTCAAGTTCACCAAGGCCATCCTCGAGGGCAAGCCCATCGACGTCTACGGCATGGGCAAGCAGCGGCGCGACTTCACCTACATCGATGACATTGTGGAAGGCGTGTACCGCGTGACCTTCCGCGTGCCGGAGGGCAATCCCGCCTGGGACGGCGCCAAGCCGGATCCCGGCACCAGCAAGGCCCCCTGGAAGGTGTACAACATCGGCAACAACAGCCCGGTGGAGCTGATGCGCTACATCGAGGTGATCGAGGAGAAGCTCGGGCGCAAGGCCGAGATGAACCTCATGCCCATGCAGCCCGGGGACGTGCCCGCCACCCAGGCGGACGTGGACGACCTGGTCCGCGACGTGGGCTTCAAGCCGGCGACGTCGGTGGAGGTGGGGATAGGGCGGTTCATCGAGTGGTATAGGGGTTATTACAAGGTATAGTAAGCCTATTTTTAATGGCCCCATCGTTAAAAATAGGCTATATTTAACTGGGTGGTCTTCAAAAAGCGCTTTTTATCGCCTAGATTAAAGACTTTATCCGCATCCCCGCGTGGACGGCTCATGGTTCTCACAGGAGCCCGTCAAACTGGCAAGTCCACGCTTTTGCAGGCATTGTTTCCGGACTACCGCTATGTGAACCTGGACGATCCGTTGGTTCGGGGCCAATACCTGGAGCAATCCCCGGAAAGCCTGGCGCGGTTCTTCCCGAAGGCCATCTGGGACGAAGTCCAGAAAGCGCCGGACCTCATCGAAAAATTGAAGGCGGCACACGATGCCCATCCAGAGACCCGTTTCATCCTGTCTGGATCGAGTCAGATTCTCCTACTCCACAAGGTGCGCGAGTCCCTGGCCGGAAGAGCCGCGCTATCCGACCTGTTTCCCCTGACCCTTCCCGAGATGCTTTCCGCTTCGGAGCGATTGGAAGGCGCAGTGGAACAATCGCGGTTCCTCCGCATGGTGGAAGCGTTGACGAAGGGTGAATCGCCCGCCGGCATCTTCCGGGATTTGGCCCCCCTCTTCGCCGATGCAGGGGCCCATTCCGCGGCCGAATCCGCATTCGAAGACTACCTGACGCATGGCGGCATGCCGTTCCTCACTCAGCCGGATCTGACGATCGAGGACCGGCGCGGATGGCTGCGCGATTACGTCCGGACCTACCTGCAGCGGGACCTGGCGGACCTGGCCCAGATCAGCCAGCTCGAACCGTTCGTGAAGGCGGAAAAAGTCCTGGCACTGCGCACCGGCTCGCTGCTCAACTATTCGGAGGCCGCGCGCACGGCCGGGATCTCCACCGATTCGATGCGGCGATACCTGGCCTACCTGGAACTCAGCTTCCAGGTCTTCCTCCTGCCGTCCTGGCAAAGGAATCCAGCGAAAAGGCTGTCGAAAATGCCGCGCGTCCACTTCCTCGATCCCGGCATCTGCCGTGCCGTCGCGGGCGACTTCGAATCCACCGACGGGGAATTCTTCGAATCCGCGGTGTGCGCCGAAATCCACAAGCAGGCCCGCTATGCCTTCCCGGATTGGAGCCTCCACCATCTCCGCACCGCGGATGGCCGCGAAGTAGACTTGCTGATCGAGACGCCCCGCGGCTACGTCGCCGTCGAAATCAAGATGGCGGCGACGGCGGCCCAGAGCCAGACCCGGCATTTCCGGGGGTTGGATCAATTTCTGGACAAGCCATGGCTGGGGGGGTTGCTGCTGACCCGGGACGGCCGACCGCGGTTTTTCGAGGAGACGAACACCGTGGCCCTGCCGGCAGCGCAGGCATTGGCTCCGGGGTAGGGTCGGTCGGGAGAAATGCAGCGTGGACGGGGCCCGATTGGCGGGTCCGCCGCCGTGAAGCTATAC
Source organism: uncultured bacterium (assembly GCA_966238865.1). Taxonomy (GTDB): domain Bacteria; phylum Fibrobacterota; class Fibrobacteria; order UBA11236; family UBA11236; genus CBILQL01. The sequence continues at coordinate 3,353 of CBILQL010000036.1, read as the reverse complement.
TAAGGGTATGCAATCGCGGAATGCGCGCCTTCTCAAGCGAAGCCTCCTCGAAGAAACCCGCCGGATGACGCCGGCGGAACGTGTGCGGGCTTTCATCGAGCATTCGAGGGTTCTGATCAAGATCAAGGAGGCCGGGGAGGCGCGGCGGCAGCTGCTGATCCTGAAGCAGCGGGAGCGCGTCTGAAACATGGCCGCCGCCAATGCCCCCGAATTGCTCTCCCTCATCGGCCGCAGGCTGGATGCGGCCGGCGCCCGGTGGAATGCAATCGGAGCCCTGGCAGTCGCCTATCACGGCCCGGTCCGGGCCAGCCTGGATGCCGACGCTCTGGTCTCCTTCAAGACCGCGCGAATCTCGGCGCAGGAATTCGCAGCCGAGCTTGGGCGAGAGGGGCTGCGGGTCGAGTACCGGGACGGGGAAATGGGCGACCCGATCGGATTCGTGCTCCGCATCCGGGACGGCGGGGGGAACAGCGTGGACCTGCTCGGAGGCATCCGGAAGGTCGATCCCGGTTTCTTCGAACGGGGCATCGCCGATGAACCCGACGGGATGAAGCTCCGTTTCGCGTCGGCGGAGGATCTCGTCGCCCTCAAGCTTTTCGCGGGCGGACCCAGGGATCTAGAAGATGCGGCCGGTGTGCTGGCGGCGAATCGCGAATCCATCGATAAGGAACTCCTGAAGGCCCTCTGCCACCGGTTCGGGCGGGCCACGGAAGCGCGGTGCCGGCGGTTGCTGGGCGGATGATCGCCGATTCCTGCCCCGGTCCAGATTCCGATTGCAATCGAAGCTCTATTTTTGAAGAATGGAAGAGTTCCATCCGGCTGATGACGTGATGCCCAATACCGCCATAGCCCTCCTCCCCTTACTCGTCGCCGTCCCGGTATCCGCCGGCGGCAGCCACTTCCTCCCCCTCGACCGCCCTTACACCTCCCGGAATTCCGTACCTGCCCTGACGGAACGGGAAATCGGCCGGCAAATCGAATCCGCAGGTCCGCTCTCCTTCATCTTCCCGCGCCCCTGCCTTTCCAAGTTGGATTCCAGCCAGGTCTGCGATGAGCCGGGAGGATACATGTACCGGGATTCCGCGCAACGGCATCGGCTCGCACTCTCGCCGCTGGGGGCGTACGAAATGCGATCGGGAGGCGAAGCCGCCCAAGCCGTCGAGGCCGGGGTCGTGATCGAAGGGGCCAGCGGCCCGCTCTCCTTCTACCTCGACAGCCGGATGTTCACCGAGCTGCACGAGGACGCGGACCACGCGAGCTTCGACGGAGAATTCGTGGAGCGGCAGGACGAGGAGGCCTCGGGCAGCGTCGCCTACTCCTCCTACTCAAGGTATCGGAGCAACCTGTCCAGCGATTTCGCCTGGGGCAGGCTCTCCGTCGCCCGCGACGCCGCGCATTGGGGGCCGGGACTCATCACCAATCTCGCTTTCAACCAGGCGGCCCTGCCCTTCAACCAGGTGACCTGGACCTCGCATCTGGGGCCCCTCTCGGTCATCAGCCTGTACGGCAGGCTTTCCATCCACGGGGACAGCCTGGGCACCTTCAACCGGAGCCGGGAGACGCGCTCCATCTACGCCCATCGTTACGAGTGGCGTCTTTCTCCCGACATCCTGCTGGGCGCCAGCGAGCAGCTGGTGCTGTTTGAATCGGAAGAGCCCTTCGCATTCGTGCCCATCGTTCCACTGTTCATCCTGAAGGGGACCGGCCTCGAAAAGGACAACAACGGGAATCTCTCCCTGGACTTGGCCTGGCGGGCGCTGCATGGGCTGCTCGTCTATACGGAGTTCCTCGTCGACGACATCCAATCGCCCGCAACCCTGTTCGACGACAATTGGGGGAACAAGTGGGCCTGGATGGCGGGATTGCACGTCACACGGGAGACCCCCTGGGGGCTGGCCGGTGCGGTGGCGGAGTACAGCCGCGTCGAGCCCTGGGTCTATACGCATTACATCCCCAAGACCGCGCAGACCGCGAACGGAGGCCGGCCCCTGGGCAACCAGCTGGGCCCCAATTCCCAGTGGATGACCCTGCGGCCATATTTCCGCGGGAAGGGAGGGTGGTATCTCGCCGCCCAGGCGGACCTGACCTGGAAGGGCTCGGACCCGGGCTCGAGTCTGGCTGATTCCGCTCCGGTGGGCCGGAAAACAAAGAACTTCCTGGAAGGTATCGGCAGCCCGGGCTTCAGGTTCGAGCCCATCCTGTCCTATGCCTGGAAGAGCGTGCGGCTGGAAAGTTCGGCAGCCATGGGAGACGATCCGCGGTTTCTCGCGCGTATCCATTGGCAACCTTGAGATTGCGGGCCGGGGATGTCCCGGCTCAAACCGGGGGCCTCAAAGCCGGAGTCCCGTCAATGCCTTGTCCCATGTGAAGTTCTCCAGGATGAAACGCCTGGAATTCGCGGCCATTTCCCGGGACAGGCTCTCGTCCCGGAGCACCCGAATCACCGCCCCGGCCAATTCCTCCTTGGAATCCCCCACCAGTATCTCGCTGCCGACGCGGGCCGGGATGCCTTCGAGGCCTATCGAGGTCGTGACCGTGGGGATCCCCATCGACATCGCTTCCAGTATCTTGTTCTGCACCCCGGCGCCATAGCGCATCGGCGCGACCGATACCTTTGCGCCCGCCATGCAGGCCCGCACGTCGGGAACGGCTCCGGAGATGCGGATCGAACGGTTCAAGCGCCGAAGCTCCTGGATCTTCGGAGACGGGTTGGCCCCGATGATGTGGAACGTCGCTTCCGGCACCGATTCCTGGACGAGCGGGAAGACCTCGAGCGCGAAGTACAAGGCAGCGTCCTCGTTGGGCACCGTGGACATGTTGCCGACGAAAACGATGTCGACTCCGGGCCCGCTATCCCCGACCGGCGAGAAATAGGCGGAATCCACCCCGTTGGGGACCAGCTCGACATTGGCCACGTCCGTGTGGGCGGAAAGGAATTCCTTGTCCTTGCCGGAGATCAGGAAAACCCGGTCGAATTTCCGGAGCAGCTTCTTCTCGTATCGCAGGACGCGGCGGTATTCCAGGCTGTAGATGAGCTTCTTGACGGAGAAGTCGGAGGCCAGGTTCCTACGGACGCGCTCGTAGTTCAGCGAAATCGCGTCCGTGAGATCGATGAGCTTCTTCGGGCCCCGGATGCCTTCGACATACTGGGCGCTGCGGAGGAGGTGGCAGAAGACCGCATCGTAGCGTTCCGTCGCCAACGCCCGGCGGACGGCCTTGGCCATCGCGCGGTTCCGGAAATACCAGACTTGCAGCGGGTTCCGCGACGCGAGCCCGAGGAAGCAGTTGAGGAGGGCCATCCAAGCCGGATGCCGGAACCGCGTTTCCGTCCGGGCCCCCGTCCGCCGGTTCTC
>CBILQL010000035.1:0-14947 GCA_966238865.1 uncultured bacterium | reverse complement strand
GCGCATCTTCCCCGCCAGCGATCTCTCGGAGCAGATCAGCACGGCCGGCAAGGAAGCCAGCGGCACCGGCAACATGAAGTTCTCGATCAACGGCGCCCTCACCATCGGCACCCTGGACGGGGCCAACGTGGAGATCCGCGAGGAGGTGGGGGCCGAGAACTTCTTCCTCTTCGGGCTCACCGCCGAGCAGGTGATGGCCCGCAAGGCCGCCGGCTACAACCCCCTGGAATACATCGACAAGGACCCGCGCCTCATGTCGGTGATGGAGCTCTTCCGCACCAGCTATTTCTGCCCCGAGGAGCCCGCCCTGTTCAACCCCCTGGTGGACAGCCTCATCTTCAAGGACGAGTACATGCTCATGGCCGACTTCGCCGACTACGTGGCCGTGCAGCACAAGGTCTCCGAGGCCTACCGCGATCAGGAGCACTGGACGCGCATGGCCATCCTCAACGTGGCGCGCATGGGCAAGTTCTCCTCGGATCGCACCATCCTGGAGTACAACCGGGACATCTGGCACGCGGCCCAGGTCCCCATCGAGCTGAACCGGGAGGAGCTCCGTCCCGGGGCCTGAGCCGGGCCTTCCGCGGCTCCCGGAGGGGAGGCGCGGGAGCCGGACCGAAGGCGGTTGGAGAAGCATGGCCGGATCCCGAGAACCCCTCCAGAAGGAAGCATAGCAGAACTCCGTGAACAATTTCCTGATCATCAGCAACGTCTCGGACGATCCGTTCGCCATCGACATCGGCCACATGTGCGGCCAGCCCGAGGAGATCTCCGATCTCATCAGCCTCAAGGTCTACGCCAACACCGAGTTCTGCCCGCGCTTCATCAGCGACGAGAACGACGTCGATCACGTCGGGTCGCATCTCGAGGGCAAGTCCGTGGTCATCTGCTCGGCGGCCACCAACCACACCCGCGGGTCCCTGGCCATGCGCAACCTGGTGCTGGCGCGCGGCGCCAAGGACAACGGGGCGGAGCGGGTGATCCTCGTGGAGCCGGACCTCTTCTTCAGCGCCCAGGACCGCGGCCCCCACCGGGGGCCCGACGAGGCCTCCCGCAGCCGGGACGACCTCAAGAAGTTCGACGGCCAGCCCTTCACCGCCAAGCTGTACGGCGAGCTGCTCAAGCAGGCGGGCGTGGACGTGGTCATCACCGTGCACAACCACAGCGCCAAGGTCCAGCGCCTGTTCTCGGAGCTCTTCAAGGGCGAGTTCCACAACCTCTATCCCGCCGAACTGTACGCCGACTACATCAAGTACTCGGACATGGTGGTCACCGGCAAGGACGGGGACAACCTGGTCCTCTGCTCCCCGGACGAGGGCGCGGCGCCCTTCATGAACGCAGTGTGGGATTCCATAGGCCTCGCCAAGTGCGCCCGCATCGTGATGCACAAGGAGCGCACCGGCGAGCGGCAGGTCAAGATGGCCATCGACCCGGCCCGATCCGGCGGCCTCACCCTGGACGGCATCGCCGGCAAGGACATCATCGTGCTGGACGACATGGTGCGCACCGGATCCACCATCGTGGAATGCTGCCGGCTGCTCCGGGAGGGGAACCCCGGCAAGGTCTGCTTCGGCGTGACCCACTTCCTCTCGGGCGCCGAGGCCCGCGAGAACCTCAATTCCAAGTACATCGACGAGATCCTCACCCTCAACACCATCCCCTCGGTGCTCAACCGCGACTCCCAGGGCCGGCTGCGCAAGAAGATGACAGTGCTCAAGATCGAGAAGTGGATCTCCCGCTTCCTCCTGCAATACATGGGGATGAACGCGGGCAAGTTCGAGAAGGATTTCTATTCCGTGGACATGTCCTCCAAGAATCCCCGCTGGCGGCCGCCGGCAAGGTACTGACGCCCATGAACAAGATCTTCCTATTCTCCCATCGCGGGGCACTCGGCGACTTCGTGCTCACCTGGCCCGCCCTGGTGACCCTGCGCTGGAAATTCTCGGACCACCACTTCGTCGGCCTGGGCCGGCCGGAATACCTCAAGCTGGCCGCCGAGCTGGGGCTGGTGGACGCCTGGCACGACTGCGAGTCGCAGGAGTTCCTCGGCTTCTACGCGGGCGAGATGCTGCCCAGGATCCTCGACGGGGTCAGCTCCGCGCTGCTGTGGATGGAGGAGGAGCCCAAGCTGCGGGTGCTGCTGCACCAGAAGTGCCAGGGGCCCTTCCACATCCATCCCCCGTTCCCGGCGTCCGGCGAGCACGTGATGGACTACCACCTGCAATGCCTGCCCTATTTCTCCCTGCCCGCCGTCCCGGAGGAGGATCTCTTCTTCCCGATCACGGCGGCCAAGAAGGGCTATGCCCTGGTGCATCCCGGCTCCGGCAGCCCGGAGAAGAACTACGATCCCGAGTTCTACGCCTTCCTGGCCAACGAGCTGAAGAGCAAGCGGTACCCCGACACCCGCATCCTGCTGGGCCCCGCCGAGCGGCACCTGAAGCCCGTGTTCGAGAAGCGCTTCACCGTGGTCGAGCCCCCGGACGCGCTGGAGCTCGCCCTGCATCTGGCCGAGGCCGGCCTGCTCGTGGGCAACGACAGCGGCGTGAGCCATCTGTCCGCCCTGCTCGGCACCAAGACCCTGGCCCTCTTCAAGAGCACGAATTTCCAGCAATGGGGCGTGCGCGGGCGCGACGCGCACAACCTGGAAGCCGCCAACGAGGCCCAGGCGATGACGCGGATCCAGAAGGCGCTGCAGGGCTGACCCGCCGGCGTCCGGCCCCCCTTCGGCGCGGGGCGGCATCCGGCCGGCCGGTCAGTCCCGCGCGGGCCGCGGATCGATGCGGCGCACGCCCTCCGGGTCCAGCGCGAAGGCCACCGTCCCCTCCCGATCGGTACGCAGGATGCGCCAGGCATCCGGAATGAACCGGCCGAGGCCCGCCAGGGTCTCGGGATGGGGATGGCCGTATACGGAGCTGTCGCAGGAAATCACCGCCCAGCGCGGCCGTATCGCCCCAAGGAATGGCAGGGCGCTGGACGTGCGGGAACCGTGATGGGGCACCTTCAGGAGGTCTCCGGCAAGCTCCGCGCCCGAGGCCAGTAGGCCCGCCTCCGCCTCCGCCTCGATGTCCCCGGTGAGCAGCAGCGAGGAGGCGCCGTAGGTGATCCGCAGCACGAGGGACGTTTCATTGTCCTCGCCGGAAAAGTGCCGGGGCGGCCAAAGCGCCCTGATGGCCAGCTTCCCGCCGAGAACCACGGTGTCGCCGGCATGCAAGGTATCCAACTTCGCGCCACGGGCGTCCAATGCTTCCATCAGGCCGTTCCAGGCCGGATCTGGGCGCTTGGTTTCGGGAAGGAACCACCGGTTCACGGGGAAATCATGCAGGGCGGCGAAGGCCCCGAAATGGTCCAAATCGGCGTGCGACAGGAACACGGCCTCCAGGGTGTCCACGCCCGCCTGCCCCAGGAATGCGGCGAGGGCCTCCTGCCGATTCCCGAGGTCGTACAGGACGTGTTTCCCTTCGGGCGTGCGGAGGAGGCAGGCGTCTCCCTGTCCCACGTCGATGAAATAGGCGCGCAAGGGCGGAGCGGGCTCCGGGAGGGCGTCCTGAAGCGTGCAGGCGGGAAAAAAGCTGGTGCAAGCGGCGAGGAATAAGGGGACAATGGCAGGGTCGCGGACGAACATTTGCTACCTTGTGGGATTGATTCTGCGGATCTGGCCGGCCTCAACATACACTTCGATGCGGACGGGCGACGTAAGGGCGCTCACGAAGCGGCGGGCCGGCGGAATCCGGGACGCGCGGGACGGCAAGTCCCGTAGGGACTGAAGCAAGGCCATGGAATACGGACGCTATCGCATTCTCCATCCGCTGGGCCAGGGAGGCATGGCCACGGTCTACCTGGCCGAAGATCCCCTGCTGCAGCGTCTCGTGGCCATCAAGGTCATCCAGGCCCATCTCTCCTCCAACTCGAGCCTCATGGATCGCTTCACCGTGGAGGCCAAGACCATCGCGGCCCTGCGCCACGTGAACATCGTCGAGGTTTTCGATTTCGGCATCCAGGATGACCAGCAATTCCTGGTCATGGAATACATCGACGGACAGAACCTCCAGGCCCTGTGCGCGGCCCTGGCCGGCAGGCCGATGGCGAACACCGTGGCGGCCGCCATCATCTGCCAGGCCGCGGAAGGCCTGACCTCGGCGGAGAAGAACGGGGTGGTGCATCGGGACATCAAGCCCGAGAACCTCATGTTCAACTCCGAGGGCCAGCTGAAGATCGCCGACTTCGGCATCGCCCACATCGCCGACGAGCAGAGCCGGACCCAGACCGGCGCCGTGCTGGGCAGCCCCAACTTCATGTCGCCGGAGCAGATCGAAGGGCTCCGGCCCACCAACAAGACGGATCTCTTCTCCCTGGGCGGAGTCCTTTATTATTGCCTGGCGGGCAGGATGCCCTTCACCGGTCCCAGCATTCCCGTCACCATGCGGAACATCTGCGACAAGCCGCATCCGCCCATCCTCGAGGCCAATCCCCAAGCCGACCATTTCCTGGTCCGGCTCGCGGACTACCTGCTCCAGAAGCAACCCGAGAACCGCGCCGAAAGCGCCCGCTGGCTGGCCAACCAGCTGAGGGCCTATCTCGGCCAGCAGGGCATCGTGGACGTGGCCGAGCATTGCCGCGCCTTCATCGCCACCCTCGGGCTGGGACAGAACCAGACCCTGGCCGGACCGGGGAGCGGGTCACGGTCGGGCTCCGGCATCCGGACGGGAGGCAAATCCTCCCTGGTGCCCTCCCTGGGGGCGCCTTCCAACGTCATCAAGGCCGGCAGCACCTTCTCCGGGATCGGCGATCCGACCCAGAGCCGGTCCATGGCCGGCCAGGACGAGTTCAATACCCAGGCCACCACGGGGGCTTTGGGGCCTTCCTCCCGGAATCCCCTGGTCTGGGTGGGCGCCTTGCTGTGCGTCTGCGTCCTGGTCCTGGCGGGAGCCATCTATTGGAGCCGTCGGGGCGGGGATTTGCCCGTCCTCGGGAATACGGACCGGACGGAGGGGAGAACGGCCGGGAATACCCTGAAAAACCATCCCAACCCCGCTTCCGGAGGTGGAGCGGCGACTGGTGGAGGCGGTTCGGCGACCCAGGCCACCTCGACCGGTACCACGCAATTGGCCGTGAATACCACGAATACGACGACGCCTGGCCAGGGAAACGACCCCTCCCCGAACCTCAACAATTCGACGACGGGGTCCACGGGTTCCGCCCTGGCCGGAAACACCAAATATCTGGAACGGGAACGGGAGCGTGAACGGGAGCTGGAACGCCAACGGCGGGAACGGGAGCGGCGGGAGCGGGAACGTCTGGAGCGCGAGCGGCTCGACCGGGAACGGCGGGAGCGGGAACGGCTGGCGACAACCAAAACCCCCGGGACCACTTCCCCTGCCGAAGCCACCGGGTACATCCTCGTCAAGTCCGCGCCGCCCTTCGCAGCCTTGACCGTCAACGGCAAGCCCCAGGGGGAGACCCCCATGAACGCCTACCTGGAGGTCCCGGTGGGAAAATGCCATATCGAAATCGTCCACCGCCTGAGTCCGCCATTCGATACGGTTCTCACGATTACACCCGGGTTCCGGCGGGAGTACAAGTTCAAGCTGGATCGCTGAATCAGACCGTTTGCGCGCATATTTAACCCCCTTTTTCGGGAAATCGGAGTTAATTTTTCACCGTTCCGCCTGGTTGCCTGCACGGTGGGAAGGGCTGTAAGTCCGCCCGAGGGGAGAGCAAGGAGAAATGAACTTGAAACGTATTTATCCATTCGCCCTCAGCCTGCTCGTCGGGTTGCCTTTGTACGCCCAGGTCCAGCTCTTCGAGGCGGACATTTCGGGCATCGTGCCGCATGTGGGTGGCAAATGGAGCCGCGGCGTCCAGGAATGGAACGTGGGATTGGAATACACCATCGACGGCCGGACCACCTTCGGGTTCGACTATTCGAAGCCGATCAAGGACACCCTGACCTTCGACCCGAAACTTAAGGCTTATACCATCAATCCCTACGCCATTTTCGAGTTCATCGAGCCCGACAACCTCAAGACTTTCAGCTTCGCCCTCCGCGCCGACTTCATCCACGAGAACACCACCAAGAGCGAATCCACCCCAGAGGATACGGACAAGCTGAATTACTTCCGCCGCACCAGCCTGGGCGGAGGCCCTATCTTCTCCCTGCGCATCTTCAGCAGCGAGAAACTGGCCCTGGTGCCCTCGGCGGCCTACGAGTTCTTCTACGTGACCTTTCAAAGCACCCAGCTCACGTCGAACAGCGGCGGGTTATACCCGGAAGACAGCATGATCTGGCATGACGCCAGCGGTGCCCTGGCCTTCCATTACCATATCACGGAATTCATGGGCCTGCTCTTCGAACCCAAGGTCACGGTGCAAATCGGCGACTGGCGGAGGGACGTGGACCTGGTCAACGTCTCGACGCGGCTGGGGTTCATCCAGGCGTTTTAAGGACGGAAAAATCCCCAAGCCGAAGACGGCCAGGTGGTTGCGGGTCCCACCCGTAGGGTGGGAAGGGGATTCTTTCTCGCCGGCCCGCCCGCTCCCAAGGGCGGCTTCAAGTAATCGCGGTGTGACTTAGGGCCGTGGCTCGGCCCTTCCCGACTCCCACCTATCTTGAACTGGCCTACTTGATTGTTGTACATCCGGGGTGGCCCATCCAGATATCCGGGCTGCCGAAATGGAGTTATGCCAGTTGGGGTAGGGGATTGGTGCGCAGTCCTGGACTGACGTTGCAAGTCCTTGTGGGATCTAGCCTTGTGCCGCTTCCTGCAACAGGGAAGTAGGCCAGTTCGGGTCAATTGAGGCGGATAGCTTCGACGCGGCGGTTCTTGGCGCGGTTGGCGGAAGTGGTGTTGGGGGCCACCGGATCGCGGGCACCCATGCCGCGGGAGAGCACCTGGTTGGCCGGGACGCCGAGGGTGATGAGGTATTTGCGCACCGTCGAGGCCCAGGCCTCGGTGACCCGGTACTGCTCCAATTCGGTTCCGGCCTTGTCGATGTAGGCGCGGATTTCGACCAAGGTGCCGGGGCTGGCCTTGAGTTTCGCGGCCAGAGTATCGAGGGCGGGGTAGGAACTCGCGAGGAGCTCGGTGGTGTTGGCCCGGAACCGGACGCCGCGCAGGACCGAGCGCGCTTCCAGGAGGGCTCCGCCCTGGCGGACGATATCGGGGCAGCCGTCGCCGTCCTCGAAGTTGTTGTAGGTTTCCGGCTCCAGCGGGCATTTGTCGGCCCCGTCGGGAATCTTGTCCCCGTCATTGTCAGGATCGGGGCAGCCGTCCTGGTCTTCGAATCCGTCCTTGTCCTCGGGCTGCGCCGGGCATTTGTCCTGCTGGTCCAGGACGCCGTCCTGGTCGTTGTCCAGGTCGGGGCAGCCGTCATAATCCTCGAAGCCGTCGACGTCTTCCGGCTCGATGGGACACTTGTCCAGGGCGTCGGGGATGTTGTCCCCGTCGTTGTCATGATCGGGGCAGCCGTCCTGGTCTTCGAAGCCGTCCTTGTCCTCGGGTTCGATGGGGCACTTGTCGGCGGCGTCGATGATGCCGTCCTCGTCGTTGTCCCGCTCAGGGCAGCCGTCGAAGTCCTGGAATCCGTCCTTGTCCTCGGCGTCGTTGGGGCAGGGATCCTGCTTGTCCGGGATGCCGTCCCGATCCAGGTCCTGCTCGACCATGGCCCCGGACCATCCCAGGGAAATGGCCAGGCCGAATTCCGGCTGCGTGCCGGCGCTGAAGATGGAGATCGAGTCGCCGATTACCTTGGCATAGGGGCGGAAGTGGGGCGCGGTGATCCTCCGGTGGACGCCGACGTTTACGAACATGCCGTCGCTGCTCGTGGCCTGGAAGCCGACGGACGCGATCATCAGGTCCTTGCCCAGGAATTTCCCGATGCCGTCCGCGCGGGTCTCGGTCTGGAGTTCGCCGAAGAACCCGAGGAAGGGGACGGGAATCCATTCCACGCCGCCGCCCAGCAGGAAGCGGTTCCCGCCCATCCCGGCATTCTTGAGCCCCGCTCCGATATTGACCCGGAAAGGGATGGTGTACTCGAGGCGCGTGAGGTCCACGGTAGCCAGGGCGCGCGCCGACCATCCGGTTCCGTAGGAGGAGAAGAAGCGGGGCGGATTGAGCGTGGTGTCGTCCCCGACGATGCCGCCGGTATGCTTGGGGAGGAAGCCTTCGCTGTTCTTGGAGGGCAGGGAGACTCCGGCCAGGAGGCCGAGGTCGAAGACGTGATCGCCGGCCACCGCGAAGCCGGCCTTGGCGCTGAGCACCGGATCGCCGATGCCGGCGCCGGAAAGCTCCTCGGCGCGGGTGTCCGAAATCAGATCGAAAAACATGGGCACCGAGATTCCGATGTCGAGCCATTGGGCCACGCCCAGCACGGCATTGATCCGCAGGGTGCCGCTTTGCAGGTCTTCGATGCCGGCGGTGTCGGGGAGCTTGGTCGGTGGAGCCAGGCTCTGGAACAGGAAGGTCTTGTCCCGCACCAGGTCGGCGTCGGCATGGCCGTTGGCGGCCAGGCCTATCGCCAGCCCCATGCGGCCCAGGGGCTGGGCCGAGGGCGTCAGCGGAGTGCCGGGATGGCCTTCCAGGGTGAATGCGCCGGAAATCGAGATTGCCGCCAGCAGGAGCGCGGCCGGCTTCAGGACGCCGGGAACGGAAGGCAGGTGAAAGCCCCTAAAACAACCCCCCAGGGGCTTTACCTTTCTCATATCCATCGTCGGTGGGACGGCCCCTGGAACCTTGGCAACCTCGGTGCTTGACGGCGTCCGGCCACAGCCGGTTCCCCTCCCGGGTCGAACCGCGCATGGGACGTCAAGACGGCCTGTAATGTACAATAATTCGGGCATTTCCGGTTGCCGATTCGATTGATCCGGCCCTGTGATTAGAATACACTAGGGAGGAAATGCCGGCCGCATCCGCGGGGGGGCCATGAGCAAGAGTCTTGAGCAGAAGAAAATCGAGCAGATCGAAAACCTCCCGACCCTGCCCGAGGTCGCCAACAAGCTCCTTAAAATCATCAATGATCCCACCACCACCGCCGTGGACGTGGCCAATCTCATCTCGCGGGATCTGAGCCTCACGTCCAAGGTGCTGCGCCTGGCCAATTCGGCCTTCTACGGCATCCCGCGGACGGTGACCACGGTGCAGAACGCGGTGGTCATCCTGGGGCTCAAGGTCATCAATACCATGGTGTTCAGCATCACCGTGGTCAAGATGTTCCCCGGGGACGGCCGCAACGAGCTGTTCAGCCGCAAGAAGTTCTGGGCCCACTCCCTGGCCTGCGCCGTGCTGGCGCGCCAGCTCGCCCTGCGGATGCGCAAGTTCACCCTCTTCGATCCGGAGGAATGCTTCTGCGCCGGCCTCATCCACGACATCGGCCGCGTGGTGCTGGACCAGTACTTCCACGAGAATTTCATCAAGTCCGTCCAGATGGCCATGGACCGGAAGATTCCGCTGATCCAGGCCGAGACCGAGGTGTTCGGCTTCTCCCACATGGACGTCGGGGACTGGCTCACGTCGCGCTGGGAACTGCCCCAGGACATCCGCGTGCCCATCGTCCACCACCATGCTCCGGGCAAGACCGAGTACGCCCGCGAGATCACCACCCTGGTGCACCTCGCGGACAGCCTCTGTTACGACATCGAGTTCAACCTGCCGGGCCTGGACGTCCGGCCGCCCGTGGACAACGACCTCGTCGCGCAGCTGGGCTTCACCCCGGAAGACCTGGAGGCGGTGAAATCCTTGGCAGTCGAGGAGATCGAGAAGTTCCACTCCGCCTTCGAGATTTAGAGCGCCATTCCGCCAGGGGCCATCAAGGGCTCTCGGCGCCCGCCGGCGGCCGGCGCATCCGGTGACACTCGGGTAACTGCGCCCCTCCGCGGTCTTTCCGTCCCCGCCTCGATGGACTCTTACTAGTTTTCCCTGGGGGCCCTCGCGGGGAACCCTGTCATCATGCCAAAGCTCCTCTTCGACATGCAGACCGGCGTCGCCGGGGACATGATACTCGGCGCCCTGTTCGACGCAGGGCTCGATTTCGACGCCTGGAAGGCGCGCATGCAGGGCTTACGCCTCGCCGGCGTGGAGCTGTCGATCGAGAAGGTGCGCAAGCACGGCCTCATGGCCACGCGCTTCCACGCCCATGTCCCCGACGGCCAGCATCATCGCGGCCTGGCGGAGATCCGTTCGCTGATCGCGGCGGCGGACCTCCCCGGCAGGGCGGCATCCGACGCCTTGAAGGTGTTCGGCCGCCTGGCGGAGGCGGAGGCCACCATCCATGGCGTGCCTGTCGAAGCGGTGCATTTCCACGAAGTCGGCGCCCTCGACGCCATCGTGGACGTGGTCGGCGCCTGCCTGGGCTTCGAGATGCTCGCCGTGGACGGATTCTACACCACTCCCTTCACCTTCGGGAGCGGCACGGTGCGGACCGCGCATGGCGAGCTCGCCGTGCCGGTGCCGGCCACCCTGGCCCTGAGCCGGGGTTTCCCGTCGGTGCGCACGGGCCTGCGCGGCGAGCTGTGCACGCCCACCGGCACCGCCTTGATTACGTCCTTCGCCCGGCCGGGCCCGGCCGGATGGGCGGGCGTGCTGCGCGCGGAAGGCTACGGCGCCGGAAGCAAGGACCTGCCCGCCATGGCCAACGTGCTGCGCATCTGCCTGATGGACGCATCCGAAGCGGGGAGGAAGGCCTACGGAGCGGGGGCGGATGCCCGCGGAGCGGAGATGGATGCCCAGGGACCGGTAACGACGGCCTCCGGAGCGGGCCCGGGCGACGGGAGCGAACGGGATGCCGGACTGTTCCAGGTAGAATGTAATTTAGACAATATGGCGCCTGAGCTGCTCGGATACGCTGTGGAAAGGCTTTTCGAAGCGGGCTGCAAGGATGCCTGGCAGGAATCCATCCAGATGAAGAAGAACCGCGCGGCGGTGAAGCTATGCGCCCTGGTCGAGGCGCCGGACCTGGACCGCGTGCTGTCGGTGGTGGCGGCCGAAACCTCCACCGGCGGCATGCGCTGGTTCCCGGTCCGGCGCTGGGTGGCGCGCAAGGGTTCCCGGCGCGTGGACACCCCGTACGGTCCGGTGGAGATGAAGGAAGCGGCCTTTCCCGGCCAGCCGCCCCGGCTCACGCCGGAATACGAAAGCTGCCGGGCCCTGGCCCTCCGCGCCGGCGCCCCGCTCCAGGACGTGTACCGGGCCGCCCTTGCGGCGGCCGAGGCGGAAAGGCGCGACGCATGATCGGTCCTCCCGGAATCCGCATCGATTGCCGGCGGGGCGATCCCGACCGTCTCAAGGGGAAGCTCATCGCCTATGTCCGCATCGAAGGGAATCCCGAGGAAGCCGGACGCCTCCCGGAGCCGGAAGGCTTCGGGTCGGAGCGCGGCGACGCGCCCAATCCCCTGAACGCCATGGTGCGCAACGGGATCCTGGCCGTACAGGCCAACTTCGTCAACCAGCGCAACATCCGGGACTTCTTCCGCGAAGAGTTCGGCATCTCCCTCGAGAAGGGCATCCAGGAGGTCATCGAGCAGGCCCGCGACACCGGGGGGCTGGAAGGCGCCCTGGATCCGGAGGCCGTGAAGGAGCGCCTGGAGTCGATGAAGAACGCCGACTTCATCCCCATCCCCGCCAAGATCGCCTTCTTCAACGGCGAGGACGAGATGCTGGCCACCGACGCGGACGTGTACTACCTGGGATCCTTCACGGTCCTGTCCCACGCCCACCTGTGCGTCAACTCCTTCCCCATCATCTACCAGGCGTATTTCCGGGAGCAGGAGCACCGGGCGGTGGAGAGCGAGATCGCGGCACTGCTCGGGACCATCGAGGACCCGCGCCGGAAGGACTCCGAGGTCACCATCCAGAACTATCCCGGCGACCTCAAGGCCTATCTGCTCAAGGATCTCATCCCGAAGATGATCTACAGCCTGGGCGACAAGGAGGAGTACTCCAAGGCGCTGGGGAGCTTCCGATCCTTCATGGGGGATTTCGGGTATCCGGAGGACATCCAGGAGATCGTGACCCTGATCGAGTCCACCCCCTCCCACGATTCCAGGAACCTCCTCAAGCTGGAGCTGCTGGTCGGCAAGATCGAGGCCTTGCAGAAGGAGGATTACGAGAAGCTGGAGGCGATCCGGGACCAGCTGCGGGGACTGCCGTAAGAAGGTTTTTAGTTTTTCGTTTTACTTTTTTTGATCGGCGAAGGCACTTGGGTGCTCAAGAGCTGAATCCCCACGAAAAACGCAAAACGAAAAACGAAAAACTACCGGAGCGCCGATCCCGCAGGATCCCACGACTCCAGCGTAATCTCCCCTTCTTCCATCTTCACGTATTCCATCCGCTCCAGCCATTCTCCCGTGTTCACGTAGGTCCCTTCCGGAACCCGCTTCACGAAGCCGGCATGGGTGTGGCCGTGCATCACCACGTCGAAGCCGTCCCGCAGCAGCTTCCGCGAGGCCGCCTCGTAGAGCGGGAGCATGCGGGGCCGGTTCCCGTGCTGGTCGCGGGACAGCCGGCTGAGGTAACGCGCCAGGGACATCCCCCAATCCGGGTGGATCAAGCGGAAGCAGGCGTTGGTGAACGGATGCAGGGTAACGCCCTTGGCGAGGCGGTATTTCCAGTCCGGCCTGGCCATGCCGTCGCCGTGCAGGAGCAGCAGCCTGCGCCGCTGCAGCTCGACGGGCAGGGGCGCGTGGTGCACCTTGAGGCCCAGGTGCTCCGCGAAGAAGGTCCCCAGGTTGAAATCGTGGTTGCCGCTGAGGTAGTGGACCTCGACCCCGCGCGCCGCCAGGCGTTCCAGCGCCGCCAGGGTGCCGAAATGGTGCTTGGGGATGAAACTCCGGTATTCCATCCAGAACTCGAAGAGATCGCCGAGGATGAACAGGTGCGAACCCTCCGCGGCCGGTCCGGCCAGGAAGCTGCGGAAATGGGCTTCCCGTTCCTTCCGGGCATGGCGGTAATCGGCGCCAAGATGGAGATCGGATATGAAGAAGGCCGGACGGCTCATGGGCAGGATGGTCCAAATGTACAACTCATTTCCGCTTCCCGCCACGCCCGGGGAGCGCAGGCGCGGATTTCTATCTTGGTAGCATGAAGACGGCCCTCACTCCCCACAAGCTCCACCTGTTCTTCTGCACCAATACGCGGGAGAACGGGGACAAGTCCTGCGGGGACACCGAGGACACGCGAATCCTCGCCGAGGAGCTCAAGGCGCGCTTCAAGGCGGCCAAGCTGCCCGTCCGCGTCACCCGCACCGGCTGCCTGGGTCCCTGCGCCCAGGGGCCGAACGTCATGTGCTATCCCCAGGGGGTCTGGTTCCAGGAGGCGCGGACCTCGGATCTGGAGTCGATCGAGGCGGAGGTCAAGCGGCTGCTGGCATCGGGCAGGGCCCCGGAACGGCCGGACGGCCGCTGAAGCCGCGGCGGGCCTGTCCCCGGGCATCCGCGTCCGGCGCGCGCCCCGAGGCCGGCCATCAGGTCCCTTGCAGGTTACCCCGCCCCGGGCCCGATCCCTGATCCCGTCCCTTCGTCCCGCCGCGGTTCCTTCAGCCCGAGCCGTTCCGCCGCCGCGGTCTCCCGGAAATTCCGGCCTTCCGGCCCCGTCCACCAAGCCCTGAAGGCCGCTTCCGAGAATGCCGCATGATCCAGGCTCCCGCCGTCGAGGTCCAGGACCTCGGCGGGCGCTCCCTCGGCGGGTGAGATGCGCAGCCAGCAGGCATGCAATTGCTGCCTCCGCGCCCCGAGTTCGCGGTAGTCCGCCTCGTCCAGCTCCCGTTCCAGGCGCGCCAGGTAGGCGGCGCCGCCGCCGGAATACAGCTTGTCCCCGACGACCGGGCAGCCGGCCCAGGCCAGATGGGCCCGCAGCTGGTGCTTGCGTCCCGTGACGGGGGAGAGGGCCACCAGGGAGAATCCGTCCCGCTCCGCCACCGTGCGGTACAGGGTGACGGACCGTTTGCCCCCGTCGCGGACATGCATGCGGGACCGGATGATATCCCCGGGGAGCTCCCCCAGGGGCTGGTCGATGCGGCCGATTCCAGCCTCCGGGAGGACGCCCCGGATGACGGCCGCGTACACCTTGGTCCACCGGGCGCCTTCGCCGTCCGGGGCCAGGGCCCTGAATGCCTCCGGTCCCCGGGCGAAGGCGACGATGCCGCTGGTCTCCCGGTCGAGCCGGTTGAGCGGCGCCCAGGCGCCGTCCCCGAGCCTTTCCTTCACCAGGTTGGCGAGGGTGTTGAAGAAGATCTTCCCGGTCCGGTGCACCGGCAGGCCGGCCGGCTTGTGGACGAAGGCCAGGCGCCGCTCCGGGCCTGCCGCCGGGCTGCCGGCGGCGAAGGCCTCGCCGGCTCCCGCAACGACAGCTCCGGAGTCGGGCGGGGCCGGGTCGAGGAGGACGAAGTCGACGGGGACATCCGGCTCGTCATAGTCGACCACGTGGAAGAGCAGGCGCTGTCCTTCCCGCAGGGCCGAGTCGGCCCGGGCGGGAAGGCCCTCCAGCTCCAGCCGTCCCAGGGCGAGGAGGTGGGTCCACTCGGCGCGGGTGTGGTAGACGAAGCGGCGGGCCAGGTAGTCGAGCAGGGAGTCGCCGCGGGGGGCGCGTATCAGAGAGGTGAAGGTGGAGTTGATGCGGGGCAAGGAGAGGGGGATCCGGTGGAGTCGGGGCTCCGTTAGTTTTTCGTTTTAGGTTTTTCGTTTTTTTGCGGGGATTCGACCCTCGAGCACCCTAGTGCCTTTGCCGGGCAAAAAACGAAAAAAAACGTGAAACGAAAAACCCTCTTAATGCATCCCCCGCAGCCGGTTTCCCGCCTTACTTCGCGGCCAGCTGGGCGGCCGAGACCTTCATCATGGCCGGGGTTTCGTTGGCGTCGAAGGACTTGTAGCGGATGTACTCGCCCTTGTCGTTGACGAGCAGGATGAGGGGGATGGAGCCGGTGCCGTAGTTCTCGCCGAACTTGCGGTCCTCGTCCTGGA
>CBILQL010000034.1:0-15030 GCA_966238865.1 uncultured bacterium | reverse complement strand
ATGTGCGTGCTGCTGTGTCGGTAGACCTCTCGGCCCTCGGCGCTGTCGAATCCTCCGGCACCATCGGGACTCCCGATTCCGCCGGCACCCCCGGCGCCGACGTAACCTATGTGTTCCGTGGTACCCTGGTGGATCCGGAAACCACCTTGGTCGGCGAACTGGTCGTGCAGGGGGACTCCATCGCCTGCGTCGCCGAGGACTGCCCGGATCCGCCCGGGGCCGCCGTGATCCGCGTCTCCCGGGCCTTCGTCTATCCCGGCTTCATCGACGCCCACAACCACGTGGCCTACAACTTCCTGCCCCGCTGGAAGCCCCCGCGCAACGATTATCCCAGCCGCTACCATTGGCAGCGGGTGAAGGAGTACGAAAGGATCAAGGTCCAGTACAACCGGGTGAAGGCGAACGTCCCCTGCGACATGATCAAGTACGGGGAGATCAAGGCCCTCATGAGCGGCATCACCGCCATCCAGGGGACTTCGCCGGCTTCCGCCTGCGTCGAGCCCCTGATCCGCAACGTGGAGAACCACCTGCGGATCCCGGGTGTGGGGGCCGCCTATATCCGCACCTACATCCTGGACATCCGCGGCTGGGATGGCCCGGCCCCGGACTGGTCCGCGACCCGGTCGCTGGTGCTGCACCTGGGGGAGGGGAGGAACGAGGCCTCACGCGAGGAACTGGGCATCTGTAAACAGAAGGGACTCCTCTCGGCCGAGACCGCGATCATCCACGGCACCGCCTTCGGGGAGGCGGAGTTCCGGGAGATGGCGGCCGCGGGGGCCAAGCTCATCTGGTCGCCGATGAGCAACCTGGCCCTGTACGACTCCACCACCGACATCGCGCTGGCGAGGCGGGCGGGGATTCCGGTTTCCCTGGGGGTGGATTGGAATCTCAGCGGATCGGACCATGTCTTCGACGAGCTGCGGGTGGCGCAGGAGGTCAACGAGGAGCGGTTCGGAGGGGCGATTCCCGATTCGGCCTGGCTGCGGATGATCACCACGAACCCGGCCCATGCCCTGGCCCTGGAGGGCTACCTCGGCAGGCTGCGTCCGGGCTACAAGGCCGACCTGGTCGTGCTCCGGGCCCAGGACCCGGATCCGGTGCGCAGCCTGTTCAAGAACGGCCTGCAGGACGTCCAGATGGTCTGGGTGGGCGGCCGGGTCCTGTACGGGAACGAGGCGGCGGTGCTGAGGCTGCGGCCGTCCGGATGCGAGCGCCTGCTGGTGAAAGGTTCGAGGAAGCGGGTGTGCGTGTCCGATCCGTCGGACCCGTCGCCGGAAGCGGGACGGACCCTGGCCGGGATCGAGGCCGGCCTGCGCAGGTACTGCACCAACCCGGCGCCGCTGGCGCCATAGCGCTCCCGCGGCGCTTGCCCGCCTGCG
Source organism: uncultured bacterium (assembly GCA_966238865.1). Classification (GTDB taxonomy): domain Bacteria; phylum Fibrobacterota; class Fibrobacteria; order UBA11236; family UBA11236; genus CBILQL01. The sequence goes on along the minus strand of CBILQL010000034.1, from coordinate 13,651 downwards.
TGTCCGGCAGGACTGCAGGCCTTGCGACTGGACCGCAGACATTGCGACGACGCCGGGAAATGGCGATTTTCGAGGTAGGGGAGCCGGGCGCCGCGGGCCCGCAAGGAGGAACCATGGGCCGTATCCAAGAGCTGCTCGGAAGCGAAGCGGAGGACCTGCTGTCGCACCGTTGCGGGACCGTTCCCAAGGAGATGCTGCATGCGCCGGGACCCGACTACATCGACAAGGTGATGCTGGCCAGCGACCGGAGCGTCCCGGTGCTGCGCAGCCTGCGGGCCCTCTTCGACTCCGGCCGCCTGGCCGGGACCGGGTATGTCTCCATCCTGCCGGTGGACCAGGGCATCGAGCACACCGCCGGCGCCTCCTTCGCGCCCAATCCCGAGTATTTCGATCCCGAGAACCTGGTGAAGCTCGCCATCGAGGGCGGCTGCAACGCATTCGCCTCCACCTTGGGCGGGATGGGGATGGTGGCGCGGAAATACGCCCACAAGATCCCCTTCGTGGTGAAGCTCAACCACAACGAACTGCTGTCCTACCCCAACCGCCACGACCAGATCTACTTCGGGCAGGTGAAACAGGCCTTCGACATGGGGGCGGTGGCCGTCGGGGCCACGGTGTATTTCGGATCGCCGGAGAGCACCCGGCAGATCCAGGAGACCTCGCGGGCCTTCCGGGAGGCCCATGAGCTGGGGATGGCCGCCATCCTCTGGGCCTACACCCGGAACCCGGCCTTCTCGACCAAGGACGTCGACTACCACCTCGCCGCGGATCTCACCGGGCAGGCCAACCACCTGGCCGTGACCCTCGAGGCCGACATCGTCAAGCAGAAGCTGGCCGAGAACAACGGCGGCTTCAAGGCCCTGAAATACAGCAAGACCCACGACAAGGTCTATTCCCAGCTCACCTCGGATCACCCCATCGATCTCAACCGCTACCAGGTGCTGTGCTGCTATTCCGGGCGGGTGGGCCTCATCAATTCCGGCGGCGCCTCGACAGGCAAGGACGACCTGAAGCAGGCCGTCCGCACCGCCGTCATCAACAAGCGGGCGGGAGGCATGGGACTCATCTCCGGGAGGAAGGCCTTCCAGCGTCCCATGAAGGAGGGCGTGGAACTCCTGCACGCCATCCAGGACGTGTACCTGGACAAGTCGGTGGGACTGGCCTAGCGCCTCGGCGTCCCAAGCGCGAGCCGCGGGCGGCCCCGCGCCCGGGCGGGCCGCGGCCGGCCCCTCAGGCCTCGACTTCGGGCTTGCGGGCGGCTTGCGCCTCGTGGTTGCCCACGTTCTCGAACTTGCGGTAGATGGTCCGCAGGCTGATGCCCAGCTCGTCGGCGGTCTTCTGCTTGTCGCCGTGGTTGCGCTTGAGCGAGTTCTGGATCACCATCAGCTCGATCTGCTCCAGGGTCATCCCCTTGCCGACGAAGACCTGGGCGTCCGAATCGCCCACGTGGCTCAGCTCGTCGGGCAGATCCTCGGGGGTGATCTGGTGCCCCAGGCAGAGGATGACGGCCCGCTCGATGGCGTTCTCCAGCTCGCGCACGTTGCCCGGCCAGGAATAGTTCTCCATGATCCGCAGCGCGTCGGCCGAGACCGAGAGGTTGTCCTTCTTGTTCTTCCTGCAGTACTTGGTGATGAAGTGGGAGATGAGGGAGTGGAGGTCCTCGGGGCGCTGGCGCAACGGCGGTATCTGCAGGGGAATCACGTTGAGGCGGTAGAACAGGTCCTCGCGGAAGAGGCCGGCCTCCACCTGCTTGCGGAGGTTCTTGTTGGTGGCCGCGATGATGCGCACGTCCACCTTCTGGGCGGATCCGCCGACGGGGCTGATCTCCCCCTCCTGCAGCACCCGGAGCAGCTTGGGCTGGACGTTGAGGGGCATCTCGCCCACCTCGTCGAGGAACAGGGTGCCGCCGTTGGCGTCCTGGAACTTGCCCTTCTTGTCGGCGTAGGCGCCGGTGAAGGCCCCTTTCTTGTAGCCGAAGAGCTCGGCTTCGAGCAGGGTCTCGGGGATGGCGGCGCAGTTCACGGTGATGAAGGGCTGGTGCACGCGCATGGAGTTGGCGAAGATGTGCTGGGCCAGCACCTCCTTGCCGGTGCCGGATTCGCCCAGGATGAGCACGGTGGCGTCGCTGGCGGCGGCCTGGGCGGCGCGCTCCACCAGGGACTTGAAGACCCGGCTCTTGCCCCATTCGAAGCTCGGGGCCTGGGTCTTCTTCAGCTTCTCCTTGAGCCGCGTGTTCTCGTCCAGCAGGGCCACCTTGTCGAAGGCGCGGTTCACCACCGCGATGATCTCCTGCTTGTTGAACGGCTTGGGGATGAAGTCGTAGGCGCCCTTCTTCATGGCGGTGACGGCCTCGTCGATGGTCCCGTGCCCGGTGATCAGGATCACCTGGATGTTGGGATCATGGAGCTTGATCTTCCCGAGCAGCTCCAGGCCGTCCATGCGGGGCATCTTGAGATCCGAGATGACCACGCCGGGGCTCCGGGCCTTGATCATCTCCAGGGCCCGCTCGGGATCGTTGCTGGTCTGGATGTCCAGCTCGAGACCATGCAGGGCCCGGGTCAGGGATTCCACGATGCTCTTTTCGTCGTCGATGATGAAGAGTTTCTTTGCCATGTTCTCCTACAACAAGCAAGATGCGCGCCGATCGTTCCGGGCGCTATTCCACTTGCTCATGGGGTCCGGAGGCCCGGAAAGACTTCCCCGGCCCATGCGTTTTTTCGAATTTTCATCTTTTTCGCCGCAGTGCCACGAGGATATCCGTGCCAACTTGGCAATAACCGGCCGCGGGCGCGGGATTAGCGGCTGGATATCTTTTCTCCTGTGATCAACACGGGCACCCGCCAAACTCCCCGGCCCGGGAAGAACGTCGATTCCTGGATGGAAAAGGCCTTCGTCCAGGCCGAATACGCGGTGAACATCACCGATCCCCGCGGCATCCTCCTCAAGGTCAACCAGGCCTATCTCGACCTGTACAAGTTCTCTTCGGAAGAGGAAATCATCGGACAGACCCAGCGCATCATCCGCTCGCCGCTGACCCATGACAGCCTCTACAAGGACATGTGGACGACCATCTCCTCGGGCGGGACCTGGCGCGGCAACCTGACCAATATCGCCCGGGACGGCTCGGAGGTCTACGTCCACCTCACCATCACCCCCCTGCGCGAGAACGGGAAGATCATCGGCTACATGGGCTTCTCCCTGGATCGGGCCCAGCAGGTGCTCCTGGAACGGGAGCTGTTCCACGCCAACAAGCTGATGGTGCTGGGCACCCTGGGCGCGGGCCTGGCCCACGAGCTGAACAACCCCCTGGCCAGCATCCTCCTGGATGCGGAATACCTGAACGAGGTCCTGTCCGACGTGGAAGGGCCCATCGACCGGGAGCAGGCTGCAGGCGCGGCCCGCAGCGTGATTGCGGGCGTGGCCCGCATGAAGAAGGTGCTCGAGCATCTGCTCCTCTATTCCCGCAAGGAAACCCGGAACCGGCACTCCACCCTTGCGGTGGACGAGCTGCTGGAAGGCAGCCTCCTTTTCATGGAGAAGCAGCTCAGCCACCGGGGCATCCAGGTCCTCATCCGGGCCGAAAAGGACCTGTTCATCTCCTGCAACCGAACCCAGATGGAATCGGTCATCCACAACCTGCTGGGGAATTCCCGGGACGCCTTCGAAGGCCGGACCGCGAAAGAACGGAATATCCACATCAAGGCGGATCGGGAAGAGCCGGGATGGGTGGTCCTGGAATACCGGGACAATGCCGGTGGCATTCCCACGGCCCTGCTTCCGCGGATTTTCGAGCCGTTCTTCACCACCAAGCATGAAAAGGAAGGCACCGGCCTGGGGCTCGCCATCAGCCGTAAAATCGTCCTGGAACATGGAGGGACCATGGATTGCCATTCGGAGCGGGGGACCACCACCTTCAGGATTCGCCTTCGTCTCCTTTCGTCCACGGAACCGTCCGCTGGAGACTGAAAGGCAGTGTTTGACATTATAGCAAATCGACTGCCATAATGGCAAATCGATTTCCCCCTCGGAAACCTGGACGTTCAGGGATACAAGGGCCACTTCCAGGGCACCACCACCAGGGTCACCGCCAGGCAGACCAGGCTAAGCCCGCCTCCCACCTTGAAATAATCGCTGAACCGGTAGCCTCCCGGTCCCAGGACCAGGGTATTGGGAGGCGTTCCCAGGGGGGTGAGGAAGCTGCAGGAGGTAGCTACGGCGATGGCCATGAGCACGGCATGGGGATCGGCGCCGATGGCCTTGGAAAGGCTGAGCCCGATGGGCGCCAGCAGGGCCGCGCATGCGGTGTTCGAGAGGAAGGTGCCCAGCAGCGTGGCCGTGAGGAACACGGAGGTCAGCACCAGCCAACCCGGCGGCTCCGGGCCCAGGACCAGGCGGATGCCTCCGGCGATCATCATCCCGGCCCCGCTGCTTTCGATGCCGGCGGCCACCGCGAACATGGCCCCGAACAGCAGGATGGTCTCCCATTCGATGCTCCGGATGGCGGCCTTGCTGCCGATGCAGCCGGTGAGGACGCACAGCAAGGCGCCCGCGACGGCCACGATTTCCAGGGGCAGTTGTTTCGAATTCCAGGCCATCGCCAGCACCACCGCCAGCAGGATGGCTCCGCTCATGGCCTTGTGGAAGGCCCCCATCCTCCCTACGACGGAAGCCGGGGGGAGTTCTTCGCCTTCCAGGCTGCCGGCGGCCGTCGAGGACGTCGAGGATGCGGCCGCTGCGCCTCCCTCTGCGGCGGAGGCGTCGCCGTCCGCCGGGCAGGCGCGATCGGGCAGCAGGCGCTTGCCCAACGTGGTGAGATAGATCATCCCCGCCAGCGCAAGGGGGATGCCCACCCAGGCGAACTCGAAGAAGCCGAAGGGCCGATGGCCGGCCTGCCGCAAGGCCTCGGTGACGATCACGTTGGGCGGGGTGCCCACCAGGGTGCTGAAGCCGCCGTAGCCGGTGGTGAAGGCCATGGGCATGAGCTGGCGCGACGCGGGAATCCCCGCGCTGCGGCAGATGCTGAGGATGACGGGGATGAGGGTGGCCGTGGTCCCGGTGTTGGAGGCGAAGGTCGAGAGCACGGCGGCGATGATGAGGCTGCCCCACAACAGGCGGCCCTCGCTCCCTCCGGATTTGCGCACGACATAGGCGCCCAGGGATTGGGCCAGGCCGGTGTGGAAGAGCGCCGCGCCGATCACGAACATGCCGGCGAACAGGACCAAGGTGGGATTGGCGAGGCCCTTGAACACCTCCGGGAGGGGGATGATTCCCAGGAGCCCAAGGGTCATGGCGCCGGCCAGGGCGGTGACGTAGAAAGGGGCCGCCTGGGTGAAGAAGGCCGCCGACATGGCGGCGAGCAGCAGCAGGGTAAGGGTCGCGTCCGTCATTCGATTCGGCCTCGGGAGCAATTCCGATGCCTGGTTCTCCTTTTCCCATGTCGCGTTCCCTTGCCATTCTGGCAAAGGCCGAGGCCATTCCGTCCCGGTCCGGACCGGAGAATTCCGGCCCGGTTCATCACGAAGGATAAAAATCCTTGTTTCAAGTTTGGCGTGCGGATTGCTTTTTATCGTGGGACGTCGGATTCCGGGCGCGAGAGGGGAAGAGGGAGGTTCGCATGATCAGGGAAAGCGGGTGGTTGTTCCCGAACACCACGGTGGAAACGGTGCTGAAGACCAGGCCCGGGGCCATGGCCCTGCTCGAGGCCCATGGCTGCAACCCGTGGAAGTCCCTGGGGGCTCCCATCGCCGAACTCTGCGCCGGGAGCGGCCTGGAGTGGGCGGTTTTCAGCCGGGAGCTGGGGAGCCTGCCTATCCCGGGCGAGTCCTCGGATTGGAAAAGCCTCCCGATGTACCGTCTCCTGGATTTCCTCGTGGATCAGCACCGGGATCTGCTCCAGGGCTTCCTGCCCGCCATCGGCCACGTCATCTCCAGTCTCGGGGACGCCGACGCCGAAAGCCTGCTCCACATCCGCGGGCTCGCCGAGGAATGGCCGGCATTCGCCTCGTCCCTGTCCGCGCATATCCGGGAGGAGGAGGAGGTCCTCTTCCTGCGGACCCTGCGGTACGATTCCTGCCTCCGCACCCAGTCCGCGGATCCGGAATTCGCCGGCGGCTCGGTGCAGGTGTTCACCGTGGTGCGCATGCTGGAACATGAGCATCGGGACATGGCCCTGTTCCGCGGCTTCCTGTCCCGGGCGCTGCCGGGATTTCCCGAGGCGGGCGGCAAGGTGGTGGAGACGCGCCTGCGTCCCCTCATCGCCGGATTGCAGGAGACCCTGGGACGGCATTCGCGGCTGGAAACCGATCTGCTGTTTCCCTGGGCCATCCGCCTGGAAAAGACCCTCTACGATCAGCGGATCCGGGGGCAGGGGGAGGCGCAAGGCTCCGCGCGCATGGTCTGCGTCTGAAGGGGATTTTCCGTGTCGGAAGGCGGTTGATTGCGCAGCACGGGGAAACCATGCGATGATAGGTCCGATCCCGGTCAATTTCCTACTTTTCAAGGGAACAGGATCCCCGCCGCATGACCGAACTGCTCGACGACGCATTCACCCAAAGCGACCATGCCATCAACATCACCGATCCCAAGGGCATCCTCATCCGCGTCAACGACGCGTACCTGAGGCTGTATAAGTTCGACTCCGCGGATCAGGTGGTGGGGCAGACCCAGCGCATCATCCGCTCCCCCCTGACCCATGACGCGGTGTACAGGGAAATGTGGACCACCATCGCCGCCGGGCAGGTCTGGCGGGGGCAGCTCACCAACCGGGCCCAGGACGGAAGCGACGTCTTCGTCCATCTCACCATCTCGCCCATCCGGCGGGAAGGCCGGATAGTCGGGTACATGGGGTTCTCCATCGACCGGGCCCAGCAGGTGGTCCTGGAGCAGCAGCTCCTCCACGCCAACAAGCTGGTGGTGCTGGGAACCCTGGGGGCGGGCCTGGCCCACGAACTGAACAATCCCCTGGCCAGCATCCTCCTGGACGCGGAATACCTGAAGGAGGTGCATGCCTCCCCGTCCGGCACAACCGATCACGCTTCCGCCCTGGCGGCGGCCGATTCCGTGATCCGCGGCGCCGAGCGCATGCGCCGGGTCCTGGAGCACCTGCTGCTCTATTCCAAGAACGACGGGAGCACGGCCTTCTCCGCCCTGTCCATCCGCCAGCTCCTCGACGACAGCTTCCTGTTCATCGAGCGGCAGCTGATGAGCCGCGGCATCGACGTCAAGCTCGACATCCAGGGCGAGCCCCACGTGAACGGGAACCGCACCCAGCTGGAGTCGGTGATCCACAACCTGCTCAGCAATTCCCGCGACGCCTTCTCCCCGCAGAACGGGGGCCGGAAGCGCATCGCCATCTCCTCGCGCTTCCTCGCCGCGGAAGGCGTGGTCCAGATCGAATACCGGGACAACGCGGGCGGCATCCGGAAGGAGATCCTCGATCGCATCTTCGAGCCCTTCTTCACCACCAAGGGCGCCGAGGGCACGGGATTGGGGCTGGCCATCAGCAAGAAGATCATGGCGGATCACGGGGGGAACATAGCCTGCGAATCCTCCGGCGGGGAGACCATCTTCACCCTGCGCCTGCCGGCCTTCCTGATGCGGGACGAGGCGAAGTCCGGCGCAGGGGAGCGCGAGGCCGCGTCCGGGGAAGTCGGCGGCAGTCCCGCCGGTAGGAACCCGGCCGGGCCCCGAAGGGCCAAGGTCGCCAGGCACTCCTGACGCGCAGCATGCCGGATCGCCGGCAATCGCCGGCCGGCCGGGACGGGTCCCGCTTCAGCCCTTGAGCACCGCTTGCGCCGCCACCTCGTTGGAGGATCGGCCCGTCGCCTCCAGATCGTCGAGGTTGCGAACCGTGGCGCGGGCTATCGAATCCAGGGCGTTGCGGGTGAAGAAGGCCTGGTGGCCGGTGATGAGGACGTTGGGGAAGGTGAGGAGCCGGGAGAAGACGTCGTCCTGGATCACCTCCCCTGATAGATCGCGGAAGAACAGGGTCTCCTCCTCCTCGTAGACGTCCAGGCCCAGCGCGCCGATCCGCCCCTTCTTGAGGCCGTCGATGACGGCCCGGGTGTCCACCACCGCCCCGCGGCTGGTGTTGATGATCATCACGCCCGGCTTCATGCGCGCCACCGCCACGTCGTCGATGAGGTGGCGGGTCTCCGGCGTAAGGGGGCAATGCAGGCTGAGGATGTCCGCCTCGGCGAGCACCTCGTCCAGGGACAGGAAGGAGACGCCCTGGGAAACGGCCTCGGCGGTGGGATAGAGGTCGTAGGCGATGACGCGCATGCCGAAGCCCTGCAGGATGCGCGCGAGGCACAGCCCGATCTTGCCCGAGCCGATGAGGCCCGCGGTGAGGCCGTGCATGTCGAAGCCCAGCAGGCCGTCCAGGGCGAAATTGCCTTCCCGCACGCGGTTGTACGCGCGGTGCGTCTTGCGGTTCAAGGCCATCATCATGGCCACCGCATGCTCGGCCACCGCGTAGGGCGAATAGGCGGGCACGCGCGCCACCCGCATCCCAAGGCGTTCCGCGGCCTCGAGATCCACGTGGTTGAAGCCGGCGCTGCGCAGGGCGATGAACTCGACGCCGTCCCCGGAAAGCGCCTCCAGGGCGGGGGCGTCCAGGTTGTCGTTGACGAAGGCGCATACGGCCCGGTTGCCCCGGGCCAGCGGCGCCGTGGCCGCGGTCAGGGAGGCGTCGAAGTAGGCGATGGCATGGCGCCCTTGCGGGTCCGCACTCCGGAAGAACGGCATTTCATACGGCTTGGCGCTGAAGAATGCGACCTTCATGGAAACCTCCGGCTTGCCTGAGGCGATATCAGGAAGATAATTTCCGGGACGGACGGGAAGGCCGGTGTCAATCAGCGGGAGGCATGCGGATTGCTTCCACGGATGGAGACACGGCTCTGGAGAAGCGGATGGAAAACTTGCGTAGAGGCATCCTGGCGGCTGCCGCCCTCGGGCTCTCGGGTTGCGGTTCCCTGGAACAGGTTTATGAGAAGGAGGTCCGGGCGGAGCTGGCGAAACCGGCTCCGCCGTCGGCGCGGTACACGGAGGAAGCTGGAATGGAACCGCACGACCGTGAGCGGCGTCTTCCATTTCGCCCCGACCGGGGAATGGCTCCGCTTCGACACGCCGGTGCGCTGGCAGCAGGGGGCGGATTCCCTGCCCGTGCCCTGGTCGGCGTATGCCGGCGACTACGGGCACGGGAACGACTCTGGACATGTGAATGACGATGGAGAGGTGCCGGGAGGCGAAATCCGTTTTCCACGCCAGGTAAGTGCGACCTGGCATGAGCCGGAGGGTGACTTCGAATATGCGAGGGGGACGATTGAACGGATCGAATACAATGTCCACGAACCTTGAGATTGGACATGTTGCCGTGAGATTGGACGGGTTCCGGCCGCAGAAACGGCCTGATTGCGAATGGCATGGCGTGACATATTGGCGCGAGTGATGCCAGAATGGCAAATAAAGGGCCGTAGGCAGCTCCAATACCCGCCCTGGGATGCACTGGTGAGGCCATTCCCGGCTTTGCCATCCTGGCCCGTTTCTTGCCTTTTAAAATCGCAAACGGAGTCGGTTGCTCCGCAGCGGAGGTAAGCGCATGCGAGTCCTGGTCGGGTATGATGGTTCGGTGGATGCGGATGGCGCCTTGCATGACCTGCAATACGCGGGGCTGCCCGCCAAGGCGTCGGTCCGGGTGCTCACGCTGGTCGCCCCCTGGGAGTCCATCGGCCCCGATGGCATGATCCCGGTGGGCTTCGGGGAGGAATACCAGGAATTCATCGACCGGGCGGGGAAGGAAGCCCGCGCCCTGGCGAAGAAGGCCGCCGACTATTTGCGCCGCCAATTCCCGGGATGGAGCGTCGCTTCCGCCGGGCGCGTCGATCAGCCGGTGCGCGGCCTCCTGGAAGCCGCGGAGAAATGGAAGCCTTCCCTCATCGTCCTCGGATCCCACGGCCGCACGGCGCTGAGCCGGTTGCTGCTGGGCAGCGTGTCCCAGGGGGTCCTGCACCGCGCCACCGGTTCCGTCCGCATCACGCGGCCCCGCATCCGTTCCCGGCAGGGCCCGCCGCGCCTGCTCCTGGGAGTGGACGGCAGCGCCGATGCGGAGGCCGCGGTATCCCGCGTCGCCGCCGGCACCTGGCCGAAGGGCACCCAGGTCTGCGTCCTGGGCGTGCTGGCCCTCAAGCCCAGGTCCGTACCGGGATGGGTGAACCTGGGGGTTACGCTGGAGGCGGAATTGAACGAGGCGAGGCTGGATTTCCTGGAGCTGAAGGTATCCGCCGCCGTCGAGGCGTTGTCCCGCAAGGGCCTGAAGGCCGCGCCGAAAATCCTGACCGGCGAAGCGCGCACGGTCCTGATCGACGAGGCCGGGGCCTGGGGCGCCGACTGCATCTTCCTGGGAAGCAAGGGAATGGGCGCCCTGGAACGTTTCTTCATGGGCAGCGTCTCTTCCGCCGTCGCCTCCCATGCGGCCTGCACGGTGGAAGTTGTCCGGCCCGCGAACCGGAAGACGAGGAGGCCGAAATGAAAATCCTGATCGGATATGACGGATCCAAGGACGCGGATGCGGCCCTGGAGGACCTGGAAAATGCCGGGCTCCCGGCGAAAGCGCGGGCCTTGATATTGACCGTCACGTCGCCGTGGGTGCCGGAAGGCGGACCCGGCGGCATCGTGACCCGCCGGGATCGGGCCGCCCGCCGCATCGCCGAGGATTCCCTGGCGCAGGCCCAGGCCATGGCGGAGAAGGCGGCCGCGGGTCTGCGGGCCCGCTTCCCCCTTTGGACCATCGGCGGCGAGGCGCTGATCGACGCGCCGGCCGCCGGCCTGATCGCGAAGGCGGAAGCCTGGAAGCCGGACCTGATCGTCCTCGGATGCCATGGCCGCACCGCCATCGGCCGCCTGCTCATGGGCAGCGTGTCCAGCCAGGTGCTCCACCATGCCGCCGCGGACGTGCGCATCACCCGGCGGCGGCCGGGACGCAAGGCGCCGCCCAAGGTGATCGTCGCCGTGGACGGCAGCGCGGGATCCGATCACGCGGTCGCCGCCGCGGCCGCGCGGAACTGGCCCGCGGGCACGCGCCTGAAGGTGGTCGCGGCCCTGGAGGGGGGCGCGCTCGCCGCCGCCCTGAAGGGTATCAAGGAGGCCGCCACGGGATCCGCTGACCGGCTCACCGCCTGGATCGAGGGGAAATCGGCAGCGGCCGAGAGGCGCCTGGCGGGCCCCGGCCTCAAGGTATCCACGGTCGTGAAGACGGGCGATCCGCGTCTCGTGCTCCTGCGCGAGGCGCGGGACTGGGGCGCGGATTGCATCTTCCTGGGATCGCGGGGGCTGACCGGCATCGAGCGTTTCGTGCTGGGCAGCGTCTCCGCCTCCGTGGCCGTGCACGCGCCCTGCACGGTGGAGGTCGTCCGCAAGCGGCGGCGATCGGGGAGGGAAGGATGATGGCCACGGAACGGGACAAGGCGCGCGGCGCGGAGCGGAAGCAGGGGCGGAAGGCGCGAAAGGGACGGAAACGCGGCCGGCCGCGCATCGTGATCGGATACGACGGGACCGACGCCGGCATCCGTATGCTCCGGGATTTGGAGCGGGCCGGCCTGCCCGACGCGGCGGAGGCGCTGGTGCTGACCTTCCTGAAGCCCTGGGCGAGCTTTGCCGCGGGCCCGGCGGACGGAGCCCCGGGATGGCCGGGAGCGGCGGCGCGCCGGCAATACCAACGGCAGCTCGAAGACATGCTGCGGGCGGCCGGGACCGCGGCTGCGAAGGCGGCCAAGGTCCTGGCGAAGCGGTTTCCCGGCTGGTCGGTGCGGGCGGAAGCGGCCCTGGATGATCCGGCCCACGGACTCCTCGCGCGCGCGGAAGCCTGGCCCGCGGATCTCCTGGTCGTCGGATCGCACGGGCGCGGGTTCCTGGGACGCGTCCTGCTGGGAAGCGTCAGCGACAAGGTCGTCCGCCATGCGAGAGTCGACGTGCGCATCGCCCGGACCGGCAGCATCACCCGCGCCTATCCGCCCCGCGTGCTGGTGGGAATCGACGGCAGCGACGCGTCGCTTGGCGCCGCCCGGGCCGCGGCATCCCGTCCTTGGCCTGCCGGGACCCAGGTGCGGGTGGTGGGCGTGGTGGACGCCCGGGCCCTGCTGGAAGCCGGTGATGCCCGTACGGTATGGCTGGAAAAACGCGTGGCCGAGGCTGCGCGCCTGTTCGACCGTAAAGGCTTGCGTTGCGTCCAGGTCCTCGCGGAGGGCGATCCTCGCGGCATCCTGCTTTCCGAGGCGAAAGGCTGGAAGGCGGATGGCATCTTCCTCGGATCCACGGGCCGTACCGGCGTGGACCGCTGGCTGCTCGGCAGCGTGGCGTCCGCCCTGGCCGCCCAGGCGCCCTGCTCGGTGGAGATCGTCAGAAGTGATTAGTTTTGGATCCGCATGTCCGCCAAAGGCCGACCGCCGGCCAAGGGCAGGCCATCGGCCGGAAGCCGGCCGCCCCGCGTCACGCTGAACCTCAAGGTCGGCAAGATCCCCGTGGAGTGGGACGCGGCCGGGGAGCTGCTTTGGATGAAGCAGAAGCAGCCGGTATTCGGGAAGGTGCACGCTCCCGCCCGGGTCGCGGGCATGCTCGGCCTCGGACCGGACGAAATCGACCCGGACTTTCCGGTCCGGGAAGTGTCCACCGGCCTGCCTTTCCTCCTGGTTCCGCTGCGGTCCCTGGAATCCGTCCGCAAGGCCCGCCTCGAGGAGCGCGCCTTCCGCGAGTATTTCCCCGCCGGCGCCGAGTTGCCGCTATTCATCTTCTGCCGGGAAACCTACGACCCGTCCCACCGACTCAACAGCCGCATGTTCGCGCCCCAGTTCGGCATCGCCGAGGATCCGGCCACCGGGAGCGCCAACGGCTGCCTGGCGGGATATCTCCTCGAGCACCGCTACCTGCCGGGCGAACGCCTCGAAGTCATCGTCGAGCAGGGCTATGAGATCGGCCGGAAGTCCCGATTGCACCTGCGCGTCCGCCGCGCCGCCGGACGGTTCGACATCCGCGTGGGCGGACGCGTCCTGGAGGTCGGCGAAGGCCGCCTGCGATAAGAGCCCCGGACAGGATGGCAGCCCGGCCTCTGCCATCCTTTGCCATTTTGGCAGACCCCTTGCCGGTCTCCGCGCCCGGCCGTAGCATGGGAATAGACCGGAGCCCGTGCCATGACTGCTTTCGAATGGAAACCCGTTTATACCGTCGGCGATGATCACCTGGACGATCAGCACAAGACGCTGATCCGGCTGATGAACGACTTCTACGACAGCGATCTCAGCGGGCACATGGACGCTGCCCGGACCCACCTCGCCAATCTCCTCGCCCTCACCGTCCAGCATTTCAAGGAGGAGGAGGAGATGATGGAGCGCACCGGCTATCCCCGGTTCAAGGAGCATCGCCAATACCACCACGACCTGCTCAAGCAGGTGGAGAAGCTGGTGAGGGATTACCTGCATTTCCACAGCCAGGAAACGGCGGGGAAGCTGGCGAGCTTCCTCAAGGTCGCCGATCGCTGCGAGGCGTGCGGCCTGGATCTCAAGGCCGCCGACTCGGGCGATGGTCCTGTGGTGTTCGTGGTGCTGATTGTCGGCACCATCGTCTGCGGCGCGGCGGTCTTCACTGAGATCGCCTATTCCCC
>CBILQL010000033.1:0-15106 GCA_966238865.1 uncultured bacterium | reverse complement strand
GGAGGCGGCCGCTGCGAGGCCCAGGGCCAGGGCGGCGGACAGGGATTTCAGCTTCAAGTCGGGGAAAAACATGGACTTCCTTTCGGGTGTAAAGATGTAAAAATCGCTTCCGGTTTTGTTTAGAGATTGATCTGCAGGCGGGCGATACCCACGTGCTCGGGATCGCGGTCCCGGCCGCCGGCTGCGCCGCCCTCGAATCCGGTGTATTCGTAGTTGGCGGTGGCCCGGACGAACCGGTTCAGGTACCAGTTGACGCCCCCGCCGAAGCTGGTGGCCTTCTGCACGCGGGTATTGGGGTTCGCGAAGCCCTGGTCGAAGGCGTTTTCGTCGATTTCGAGCTGGTGGACGCGGGCGGCCACCTCGAGGGCGCCGAAGCCCTTCTTGCCCACGGGATGGCGGGGACGCACCCCGCGATATGCCGTGGGATCGCCGGTGACGACCCAGCTGGCGGCGGCGAACCAGGCCCGGTGGTACAGGGTGGTGGCGTCGCCGGTCCGCTTGCCGAAGTTGACGTCGGAGGCCGAGAGGGCGTATTCGCCCAGCAGGCTGAACCCGCCGGCGTACCAGTAGGCCTGGGGGATCACGCGGTATTGCGGGCCCTTGGCCTGCACCGTCAGGCTGTCCCGCGAGCCGGTGAGGTAGGAGAAGATGGTGTTCTGGCCCGGGGAACGGTAGGACGGCAGGTTGGAATTGGCGCTGTCTCCCCAACGCTCGCCGTATGATCCGGCCACGCCGAAGCCGAGGTTGCGCAGGGCCTCGATGCTCCCGGTCTTGAAGGGCTGCACGAAGACGCGCGCGTCCACGTCCTTGTGGCTGGTGCTGTCGACCTCCTTGTTGGCCCCGTCCACGGCGCCGTTGAAGACGCCCAGGGCGTACGAGAAGGTCTCCTTGGCGATGTCGCCGGAGATCTGCAGGCCGAGATCGCGCGGGGAGGACAGGTTGGAGGAAAGGGCGTATTCGGCGAAGAGGTTGTCGCTCGCCGACTGGAGCCGCTCGAGGCCCAGGGGCGGGGTGAACTTGCCGGCGCGGAACTTGAGCTCGGGGCTGTAGGTCAGCTCGCCGTAGGCGTCCAGCAGCGAGAAGCCGCCGCCGAACTCGGGCACGACGCGGAAGGACGCCCACTTGTCGAGGGTGGCCTCGAAGTAGGGACGGGCCTTGCGCACCAGGAAGGCGGACGGGAAGTTGTTGGGGAGGTTCCGCTGCTGCAGGGACCTCTGGCTGGCGGAGTCGTTGGTGGCGAAGAAGCCCCGGTAGTCGATCTGGACGAGACCCCGCGTGCGCAGGGAGAACTTGTCGTCGGCGGACTTGAGGTTGAAGCCGTCGTTGTAGTTGACCAGGACCTTGGGGGCGGTATCCTTGGCGGCGGCCTCGATATCCTCCTTGATCTCGAGCTTCCGCTCGAGGATGAGCACCTTCTCCTCGAGCGCCGACAGGGCCGAGTCGGCGGATTCCTGGGCGGCGGCGGGGGAGGCGGAAAGCCCGGCGGCCAGGGCGGCGGCGGTCGCGAGGCGGCCGGCCGCGGGTTTGGTGAGGGTTGGGATCGGGAAAGACATCGTTACTCCTTCGGGAACCGCCCCGTCGGCATGTCCGATAAGGGTTCGTTCGATTGTGTTTTATCCGTCATGGTTCCGCCTCCGGAGGTCCGGTCGGTCGTCTGGGTTGCACTCATTTGAAATCGCGAATCTTCTCGCGGCGGTCGATCTGGACGAGGCGGCCCTCCTGGACGAAGATCTCCACCGAACCGAACCGCAACCCTTGGAGGGCTTCGAGTACGGGGAGCAGGTCCACGAGCTTCCATTCCCTAGAAGGCCCTGGATTCTTGGAAGGCGCAGAATCAGGCTTCACATTATACCTATAGAAATAGTATGTTCTAGGTCAAAAAATATAGCCCCCTGGGCATTGATCCCCAGCGAAGCGGTTGGATTGGATGAAATAGGAGAAAATTTCAGCATACTAATCATATTAATTCTATAGGTTTAATAATGCATTCCGGATTTCTCTTTGTCAAGGGACTGAAGGAAAATTCTGAAAAAGGGTCGCGGGTCTCTGGTCGGCCGCCCGGGAAGGCCGCCTCCTCGGGCTGCTGCCGGCGGCACTGACGGCGCAGGTTCGATCTGCGCACGGCTCCCTCGATCCGCGTCCGGCTCGTCTACGACTTCAGCAGGTACTGCACCGCGTCCGACAGGGTGAGGATGCCGGCGGGCTCCCGCCCGTCGAGCAGCAGCACCGCCTGGCGCTCCCGGAAGAACCCCAGGGGGCTGGACAGGCTGGATCCGAGCTGCAAGGTGGGCAGGGGTTCGCCCATCACCTCGGACACCTTCAGCTCTCCGAAGTCCGCGGCGCCGCCGCGGCCGGAGGATTCGAAATCCGCCAGCCTGCCGGCCAGGTCCTGCTCGGTGACGCAGCCCACCGGGACGCCGCCGGAAAGCACCGGCAGCTGCGAGATGTCGTTGGCCATGAGCAAGGTGATGGCCTTGCCCACGCTGTCGTCGGGGTGCAGGTGCTGGAGCTGGCGGAAGCGGAACGGCTTCGCGTCCCGGATTTCCCGCACCGGCACGCCCTTGCGGGGGCCTTCGAGGAGGCCCTGATCCCGCATCCACTCGTCGGAATAGAAGCGCGTCAGGTAATTGCGTCCGTCGTCGGGGAGCACCGCGACGATGCGCTTCCCGCGGGCCCAGGTCGCGGCCAGGCGCAGGGCGGCGAAAACCGCCGCGCCGGCGGATCCGCCCGCCAGGATGCCCTCTTCGAGGGCCAGGCGGCGGGCCATGGCGAAGGCGTCCTTGTCCTCCACCGCCACCACCTCGTGCAGCAGGCCCAGAGCCAGGGTGCCGGGGATGAAATCCTGCCCCACGCCTTCCAGCAGGTAGGGCTGGATCTCGGCTGCCGCGCCGCCACCCTGGAACTCGGCATGGTAGCGGGAGCCTTTCGGGTCGACGCCCACCAGCTTCACGTCGGGGTTCTGCTCCTTGAGGTAGCGCCCCGCGCCGCTGATGGTCCCGCCCGTGCCCATGCCGGCGACGAGGACGTCAACCTTGCCGCCGGTCTGGCGCCAGATCTCCGGCCCCGTGGTGCGGTAATGGATGAGCGGGTTGGCCTCGTTGAAATACTGGTTGGGCATGAACGAGTCCACGGTCTCGCGGGCGATGCGCTCCGCCACCTTGCGGTAATGGCCCGGATGATCGGGCGGGAGATCGGACGGGCAGAGGATGACCTTGGCCCCGTATGCCTTGAGCAGGTTGATCTTCTCCGGGGACAGGCGGTCCGGCACGGTGCAGACCAGGCGGTAGCCCTTGAGCTTGGCGGCGATGGCCAGGCCGATGCCGGTGTTGCCGTAGGTCGGCTCCACCAAGGTGTAGCCGGGCTTGAGCGCACCCTGCTCCTCGGCCGCCTCGATCATGGCGAGGCCGGTGCGGTCCTTGACACTGCCGCCGGGATTGAAGAATTCCAGCTTGGCGAGGATCTCGGCCCGGTCGGATCCCTCGAGGCGGCCCAGGCGCACCATGGGCGTGTTCCCGATCAAATCGAGGACGCTGTCGTGGATTCCTTCCGGGCTTTCCTGCTTCGGCATGGCGCGTCCATCAGATGAAATACATCAGGGCTTCCTCGTCCGACTCGCTGCTCTCGCTGAGGACCAGGGCTTCCAGGGTGGTGCCGTCCAGGATGTCGGCGGTGACGTCCCGGACCTTCTTCATCACGCGCCGGACACCGCAAGTGGAGAAGTCCAGGCACTCCTGGCATTTCTCGAAGGCGGTCACGCTGACGCAAGGCACCAGGGCCAGGGGGCCGTTGAAGGTCCGCACGATGTCCCCGACCCGGATCTCGGCGGGCGGCTTGGCGAGGAAATAGCCGCCCGTCTTGCCTTGCCGGCTCTTGAGGACGCCCTGGTTCTTCAGGTCGAGGAGGATCTGCTCGAGGAACTTGCGCGGCAGCTTCTGCTTCTCGGCAATCTCTCCGATCAGCACCGGACCTTGGTCCTTATGCCGTGCCAGGAACATCAGGGCCTTCAGGGCATATTTCGCGCGCATCGAAAGCATAACCTATTATTCCTATATGTCCGATAATATAATCCAGCCGCCATTCCGTCAAGGAATGAGCGAAAAATAATCCTCGTACCGCTTACCGGCATCGGGAAGGATCGTGGATAAAATCCGGATAAATCGAATGGTTCCTCGCGACTTCCGCTTCCAAGCCCCCAAATCGTTCGGATTTGGCCGGTTTTTTCTTGCTGCCAGACCAAAAAAGTTGGTGGCAATTGTGAATAACATGTTGGGAAAGTGCTTCCCGGCCTTCGGCGGCGCTCCCATTCTGGAAGGGGTTCGTATCCTGCCAGATACCTACAACCGCAGGCTGGGTTCCTCCCGACGCTGGATTGTCACGGTGGAATCCGACTCTTCGTCCGGAGGGATGACGGGACGGACGGCGGCGGGAGCCTGCGCCGGAGTCTTCTCCGGACGCGGGGGCAGCGGGTCCCACCAACGCTCCGGATCCGGCCCTTCCAAGGGGCGCAGCACCTGCCCCAGCCGGGGCGTCAGCAGGCGGACGCCCTTGGCATCCGCCGCGGCGGCGATGCGGCGGATGGGTTCGTTCCAGTCGTGGTTGGCCAGGTTGAACATGCCCCAATGCACGGGCAGGAGCGCCTCGCCGCGCAAATCGAGGTGGGCCTGCACGCCTTCCTCCGGGAACATGTGCATGGTGGGCCAGCGCTTGTCGTAGGCGCCGTTCTCCAGCAAGGTGAGATCGAAGGGCCCCAGCCGCTCGCCGATCTCCTTGAAATGGGGCCCGTAGCCGCCGTCGCCGCTGTAATGCACGCGGCGGACGCGGCCGATGACGGACCAGCTGGCCCATAGGGTCTTCTTGATGTCGAAGGCGCCGCGTCCGGAGAAGTGCTGGGCCGGGGAGCACACCAGGCGCAGGCCGTCCAGGTCGTGCTCCTGCCACCAATCGAGCTCGATGATGCGCTCCCGGGGAACGCCCCAGCCCTCCAGGTGGGAGCCCACTCCCAGGGGCGCCACGAAGGGCACGCCCCGGTCGGCGAAATGGCGCATGGTCTCCATCTCGAGATGATCGTAATGGTCGTGGGAGATGAGGATGGCGTCGATGCGCGGGAGGGAATCGCGGGACAGAGGTGGCGCCTGGAAGCGCTTGGCGGTAATCGGCACCGGCGAGGCATGGCTTTCGAACACCGGGTCCACCAGCAGGCGCTTGCCCTCCACCTCCAGCAGGAAGGTGGAATGTCCCAGCCACACCACCTGCAGCTCCGAGGGCGGCTCGGCGAAGTCGGCGGCCTTCGGCGCGTCGGCAGGCAGGGGCTTCGGCGGCACGCGCACCTGCTTGCCGAACATCTGCTCCTTCATCACGCCGAAGAAGGATCCCTTCATCATGGGGCTCTCCACCCCGTTGCGGAATTTTCCGTCGCGATAGTTCGCCGAGGCCTTGACCCGCGCCAGCCTGTCGCCGTCGGGGCGCGATCCCAGGACGGTGCATTCCAGGAACATCAGGGAGGCCAGCAGGGGCGGGACTTTCCGGGGAGAGCGGGGGCGTTTATCGGTCCTCATGGAGTTGCTCCTTTTGCTTGAGTACTCACTCATTTATTATCTGCACAGAATGCACATTCAGGCGCGTCCGAGGCCGCGCCACAGCACCTCGAATCCCTGGGCGCAGATTTCCTGCTGCGACCGGGGATGCTCGGCGGCATAGGCGATGGTGGCGTCCATCAGGCCGCCCATCAGCGCGGCGATGAACGCGAAGGGCAGGTCCCGGAGCCGTTTCCGGCGGATTTCCTCCTTCAGCATGGCTTCCACCATCGCGAAATGCTGGGCGCCCGCATGCTTGCTTTCCTCGGTGAGCCGATCCGAGACCCGCAGCTGGCAGGTCACCTTGTACTTGTCGGGGTTGGCCAGGGCCCAGCGGAAAGAGTTCTCCCAGAGCCGCCGCACAATGGTCTCCAGGTCGGCGTCGAGCGGGATGCCCGCCAGGAGCGCCCCGGACAGTTCCTCCTTGAGGGTCCGGTACAGCTTGTTCAGCAGCTCGTCCTTGGTGCGGTAGTAGGTGAACAGGGTCCCCTCGGCGATGCCGGCGGCCTTGGATATCGCCGAGGTGGGCGTGGACCAGAAGCCGCGCTCCGCGAAGACGGCTGTGGCCGCCTCCAGGATGGCATTGTCCTTGTCCTCGCTTTTCGGCCTGGCCATGGGATCCTTGCACGTCTTTAATTGAGTGCCTACTCAGTCAAATATACTGTGGGCGGAGTCGAACGTCAAGGCCCGGCTGGGGCCCGGAGGGATTTTCGCGGATGGACTTCCCGGACGGAGCCTATCCCCGTTTTTCCAGGAACTGCTCGACCTCCATCTTCACCTCCCGGCGCAGGCCCGCCTTGGCCCGGACGATGTTCCGGAGCTCCAGGATGGGGACGTTGCGCACGTTGATGAAGGGGCGGAGCAGGGACATGGGGACGTTGCAGGGGCTGCGGAGCAGGGCGAGGGGCACCTCGCGGTTGGCGTAGCCGGAATGCAGGGCCCGCGTCTTGGCGATCTTGCTCAGGATGGCCACCGAGCGGGAATTCTCGGCCACGAAGGCCACCAGCCCGGCCGCCTGCTGCACCTTGGGATTGTTGAGCAGGGCGTCGATCACGGAATCGCGGGTGATGTTCTGGGAGATCACGGACTTCATGTCGATGAGCCCCTCGTCGGCGGCCTTGAGGAACGGCTTGCTGAGGAGATCGCGGCCCACCAGGGCGGGGTAGAGCTTCTTGCCGAAGTGGCCGACAACGCGGGAGCCCTTGTGCTTCACCCCGCTGCTCGTGAGCGCCGAGGCCAGCACCGCGGCCGAGTCCCCGGCGTCCACCTCGAACTCCCCGTCGCGGTAGCTGCGGAAGGCCATGCCGATCCAATCTAGGGGCGTGCTGCGCTGCTCCGAGACCTCGAAGGTCCAGCGGCAGAGGCTGGTCAGGGCCACCAGATCGATGGTGGGGATCTTCTTCTCCCGCTGCTGCTCCACGAGGCCCGCCAGCGCCCGCAGGGATTCGGGCTTTCCGATCTTCTTGCACCACTTCTCGAAGGCGCCCTTCATGTGCATCTCGAAGGACAGCACCTTCACGCCCACGGGATCGTTCTTCTCCAGCTTGCCGGCCAGCTCCAGGCCCTCGGCCACCGCCTCGTCGTAGATGCGCAGGCGCGGCAGCACCCGGGCCATGGTCTTCATGTTGTAGGGGTCCGCGTTCTCGGACAGCCAGTTGACCCGGTCCCGGAGCGACTCCGCCTCGAGGCGCACCAGCAGCGCCAGGCCGGCGCGCCCGTCTTCGTCGACGGCCTCCCCGGCCAGGAGGCCGGCGAACACCTTCCGGGCCTCGGCCACCGCGCCCTCCCGCTCCGCCGGAGCCCTGCCGAACAGGGGCTGCATCATCCCGACGAGGCGCTCCTCCTCCGGAGACAGCATGACGCCCACCGAGTAGCGGGCCCATAGCCGCCGCATCCGGCGCAATTCCAGTGCCCGCGTCCCGATCTGCCGGTCCGACACGCCGATGTCGAACAGCGAATAGAGGAACCGCTCCAGGTACTTGAAGCCGGGATTGCCGGCCAGGAACAGGTCGAGGAGCTCGTCCGGCCCGTGCCGCTCCTCCTTCCCCTTGAAGAAGTCGGACAGCATCTGGGCCCCCGCCCCGAAATCCTGCAGCGTCCGGAAGACGTTCTCCAGCTGGTTCCAGGGTGCGGGCAGGGCCATGTCCCATCATACCACATTCCGCGCCATCGGAAGCGGAAACCCGCCCGCGGCCGGGAGGCCCTGCAGGGTCCAATCACGGCCCGGGGCCGGCCTTCGGGCCTCCTCCCAGGGTCCGGCGTCCTCGTCTGGCGCAGATCCCCGCCGACCGGGAGCCGCCCGGTGCCATCCTCCGGGGCCGTCCTCCGGGGCCGAAGCGACGGGCCTCAGGGGTTGAAGGGCCGCGCCTCCAGCTCGCGCAGCCAAGCGAGGAGCTGCTGATTCACCATTTCGGAATGGGTCATGGAAACCAGATGACCGGCCCCGGCCACGATCGCATCCCGTCTTTCCCGGCGCGCCAGGATCATCCTGTCCTCGGATCCGTGCAGGGAGTAGACGGGCAGGCCCGGCAGGTCACCGGCGTCATAGCGAAGGGCGAGGGAAGTCAGGGATCGGAATTTTCCGGGGGTGAGCTTCCTTCCCATCTCGAACAGCAGGTCGAGATGCTCCCGTTTGCGAATGCCGAAAAAGATGGCGGCCAAGGATTGAGGCAGGAGATTCAGGTTGAACAGGAACCCGGGAAGGCAAGGAAGCAGGGGTTTGAAAAGCCGCAAGCTGGGAGCAATGGCCTGGGACGAACGGCAGGAGCCGAGGAGGATGACACCCCGGGGTCGTCTCCACGGCGCAAGCTTCAGGGCAGTCATGCCGCCGAAGGAAATGCCGATGAAGGCGGCGCCTTCATCTATGGGATTCTCTTCCAGGAGATCCTTCAGGAAGCCATCCCAGGTGTCCGCGATGCGGCGCGGCCAGCGCACCCATTCCACGTCATACCCGGGCAGATGGTGGAAACTCGCCAAACTCTCGTCGGCTCCCAGTCCCGGAAAGAAGTAGACCTTCATCCCATACAAATCTACTCCCTTGGACTTCGTCCCATGTCCCGGCTTTCGCCATCTGCGTCCACCCCTCCCTGCTCCCGACTACCATCTTCAACCCTCCCGCGCCGACCGCCGGCCAGGTCCTGCTTGTCTCCTTCCCGGAGACCCCGCCCCGCGATTAGCGCGGGGAGCGCAGCGTCTTAAGCCCCCGACCCCGCCCGCCCCACCTCCACACCTTCAGCCACCGCCCCCCGCGCCTTCCGCCCCCGCGTTTGCTAATTTCCCTCCCGTGAAGAAGATAGTCCTGACCGGCGGCGGCACCGCGGGCCATGTGATCCCCAACCTCGCCCTCCTTCCCCTCCTGCAGCGGGAGGGCTTCACCGCCGAGTACATCGGCTCCGACCAGGGGCTCGAGAAGCGCCTGGTGTCCGAGGCCGGGATTCCCTTCCACGGCATCTCCTCGGGGAAACTCCGGCGTTACTTCGATCTGAAGAACTTCACCGATCCGTTCCGGGTCGTGGCCGGCGCGTTCCAGGCCTGGAGCCTGCTCGGGCGCATCCGTCCCGCCGTCGTCTTCTCCAAGGGCGGTTTCGTCACCGTTCCGGTGGTCCTGGCGGCCGCCGCCCGCCGGATTCCCGTGGTGCTCCACGAGAGCGACATGACCCCGGGCCTGGCCAATCGCCTGTGCCTGCCCTTCGCCGCCCGGGTCTGCGCCAGCTTCGAGGCGACGCTGCGACACCTGCCCGTCGGCAAGGGGGTCCATACCGGGGCCCCCATCCGCGCCGAGCTTGTCCGGGGCGACAAGAGCGCGGGCCTGCGCTTTCTGGGTCTGGAGGACGATCCGTCCCGCCCCCTGTTGCTCGTCGTGGGCGGGAGCCTGGGATCGCGGGCCCTGAACCGGGCCGTGCGGGACGCCCTGCCCGCCCTCGCGGAGCGCTTCCGGGTCGCGCATGTCTGCGGCAAGGGCGGAGTGGACGCCGGCTTCGAGGGCCGGGCCGGCTACCGGCAATTCGAATATGTCGGCGCCGAGATGCCCGACGTCTTCGCCGCCGCCGACCTGGTCCTTTCCCGGGCCGGCGCCAACGCCATCTTCGAAATCCTCGCCCTGCAGAAGCCCAACCTGCTGGTCCCGCTGCCCCTCTCCGCCTCCCGCGGAGACCAGATCCTCAACGCCCGGGAATTCGCGTCCAAGGGATACAGCCGCGTGCTCCCGGAGGAGGAGATCCGCGGGGACCGCCTGTCCCGGGAGCTGGACGCCCTCCTGGCCGGGGCCGAGGCCCAGCGCGAGGCCATGCGCCGGAGCCAGGAGCGGAACGGCGCCAAGGCCGTGACCCGGGAAATCGCCGCCGCGGCAAGGTAGCCGGCCGGGCGGGAATGCCGCCCGGGATGCCCACCCGAATTAGCTAACATTTACGACGAGGGGCCGAGGCCCGGTCCCCGAGCCAGAAAGGCCTGTTCGAAGCATGGAGCTGATCAAGGATTTCATCGACCTCTTCCTGCACCTGGACGCGCATCTGGCCGAGACGGTGAAGCAGTACGGCGGCTGGACCTATGCCATCCTCTTCCTCATCGTGTTCTGCGAGACCGGCCTGGTGGTCACCCCGGTGCTGCCCGGGGACAGCCTGCTCTTCGCGGGCGGCGCCCTCTGCGCCATCGGCGAGCTCAATCCCTGGAGCATGTGCGCCCTGCTCATCGCCGCCGCCGTGCTCGGGGACATGGTCAACTACTGGTGCGGCCATTATTTCGGCGCCCGCATCTTCAAGCCGGACGCTCGCTTCCTCAAGACCGAATACCTGGACCGCACCAACGCCTTCTACGCCAAGTACGGCCCCAAGACCATCGTCATCGCGCGCTTCGTCCCCTTCGTCCGCACCTTCGCCCCCTTCGTCGCGGGCATGGGGCGCATGCAGTACCGCCGCTTTTTCTTCTACAACGTGTCGGGCGCCGTGCTCTGGGTGGTGCTCTGCACCGTGGCCGGCTACCTGTTCGGGAACATCGAGGTGGTCAAGAAGAACTTCTCGCTCGTCATCCTCGGCATCATCTTCGTCTCCCTGCTCCCCGCCGTGTTCGCCTGGGCGAAGGACCGCCGCTCCGCGGCGGAGGCCGGGAAGGCCTGACGCCATGGACGCCCCGGAAGCCGCGAGCCGTGCGGAAGGGGCCCATCCCGCCGGAGAACCGGCGGCGCCTCCCGGAGGGACGGAAACTCCGGCGCATCCCGGGCCGTCCCGCCGCAAGGATACCCTGCACATCCAGGTGCTCGCCGCCCTGATCCTGGGAGGCGTCGCCGGCGGCCTCGCCAACCTCGCCCTCGGGGCGGATCATCCCGGGCTGCGCTGGGCCGTGGTCCAGGTGGCCGAGCCCCTGGGCCAGCTCTTCCTGCGCCTGATGCTGCTCCTGGTGGTCCCGCTGGTCGCCTCCTCCCTGGTGCTGGCCGTGACCGGGATGGGCGATCTCCGCAAGGTGGGGCGCATGGGGCTGCGCTGCCTGGGCCTGGCCCTCCTGTTCTCCGCCTGCTCCGTGGTCATCGGGCTGCTCCTCGCGGGCACCCTGCGGCCGGGGGAGCGCCTGGATCCGCGGGTGGCCGCGCGCATGCAGGAGAGCCACGGCGAGGAGGCCGGCCGCCGCGCCGCCGCCGCCCCCTCCCTGGCCCAGGCCCAGGCGCCCCTGATGACCCTGGTGCAGGGCTTCGTCCCCACCAATATCTTCGCCTCCCTCTCCAAGGATCCGCCCGACATGCTGGGGCTCATGTCCTTCTCACTGTTCCTGGGGGTCCTGCTTTCCCTGATCCCGTCCGCCACGGCGGCGCCCGTGGTCGCATTCGCCGGCGGGGTGTACGCGGCCGTCACCAAGGGAATCGGCCTGGCCCTCCGGCTGGCGCCCCTGGCCGTGTTCTGCCTGCTCTTCGGCATGACCGCCCGCTTCGGCTTCGCGATGCTCCCGAGCCTGGGATGGTTCGTGGGGGCGGTGCTGCTGGGGCTGCTCCTGCAGGCCGGCGTGGTCTACTCCCTGGCCCTGGCGCTGCTGGCGCGGGTCTCGCCGCTCGGGTTCTTCCGCCGCATCCAGCCGGTCATGGCCACCGCATTCTCCACCTCCTCCTCCAACGCCACCCTGCCCACCTCCCTCAAGACCTCCCAGGAGGCCCTGGGCATCCCCAAGCCGGTGGGCGACTTCGTGCTCACCATCGGCGCCACCGCCAACCAGAACGGCACCGCCCTGTTCGAAGGGGTAACCGTGCTGTTCCTGGCCCAGCTCGCCGGCGCGGACCTGTCGCTCGGACAGCAGCTCATGGTCGTGTACCTGGCCGTGCTCGGCGGCATCGGCACGGCCGGCGTGCCCTCGGGCTCCATCCCCTTCGTCATCGCGGTGCTGGCCACGGTGGGAGTGAACCCGGCCCTCATCGCCGTGGTGCTCGGGGTGGACCGCCTGCTCGACATGTGCCGCACTGTGGTCAACGTGGGCGGCGACCTGGCCATGGCGGCATGCGTGGCCCGGTCGCAGGGCTGGCGGCCTCCGGAGGGGCTGGCGCTCGCGAAGGCCGTCAACGGCTGAGCGCGTCCGGGCGGCAAGACCGCCCCGCCCGGGCCCCGGTGCCCGCGCCGTGCCCAGGGGCCTCGGCACCGCCCGATTCCAACCCTCGGGACCCGGACAGCCACTAAGGTCTACGGGCCCGGGGCCATTCACCTATATTTAGGGGCTTCGGGGGCGGGAATTTTGAACTGGAGTCCGGACATGTCCAATCGTTTCCTTTCGGCCCCTGCGGCCAGCGCTCTTCTCGCCGCCGCCGCGCTGGCCGCCGCCCCAGCATCCCGCGCCCAGGCCCTGGGCGCCGTATCCCTGCCCGCGTCCCTGGCGGACGCCGGGGTCCAGGTCACCGGGGTCATGAACAAGAATCCCCAGACCAACGCCTTCCTCGGCTTCTGCGAGGGGCCGTCGCAGGATGCCCAGGGCAACCTCTACTTCACGGAGCAGAACCCCTTCCGCATCTGGAAGGTCGCTTCGGGGACCGGATCCATCTTCGGGGGCAATACCGATTACGGCTCCAACGGCACTGAGTTCGATCCGCAGGGCCGGCTCACGGTATGCCAGAAGGGCGCCATCGCCACCTATGACGCGTCCGGCGCGCGCACCGTGCTGGCGACCCTGGATGCCTCCGTCTCAGCCAACGACCTCACCATCGGATCCACCGGGGCCATGTACTTCTCCCATTGGGGAAGCAACGTGTACCGCCGCTCCGCGACCGGCCAGATCACGACCATCGGCGGCTTCTCCACCGCCAACGGCGTAGAATGGGTCGAGGAACGGAAAAAGCTCTACGTTTCCCAGGACGGGCCGGACCAGGTCTGGGTCTACGACGTCGCCGACGACGGCAGCCTGGCCAACGGGAAGATGTTCGTCTCCATGCCGGAGCCGGACGGGATCACCGTGGACGAGCTGGGTAACATCTACGTTGCGTCCTACAACGACGGCAAGATCAACGTGTACGACACCGCGGGACAGCCGCTGGGATCGGTGACCGTGAAGAACGCCAACACCTCGGACGCCAACCAGAACGGCAACGCGTCGAACTGCGTCATCGGCGCCGACAAGAAGCTGTATATCTCCGGGGACGGGGGGCTGTACAGCGTGCAGCTCAAGGTGGGCCCCCGCCGCCGCCCGGGAACCGTGGGCGTGCGCGCCACCGCCGGACCCGGCGTTCCCGGCCTCCGCCTCTCCGCCGGCGCCTTCGATCCGGCCATCCGTCCCCTGTCCATCGCCCTGCCCTCGGCCATGGGGCGCTTCTCGGTGCGGATCCTCGACTTCCGGATGCGCGAGGTCTGGAGCGCCGCCGGCGAGGGTTCCGTCGCCTGGAACGGGACCGCGAAATCCGGCGCCCGGCTTCCCGCGGGCCGCTACCTCGTCCTGGCGGACAAGGCCGGACCGGGCACGCCGTCCGCCGCCCCGGTCGATATTCTCCGCCGCTGACGATCCCGCCCGCTCCGCGGCCATCCGCCGCACCCGGCCGGCCGCGTTGCTATATTTCCCGCCGTGACCAAGCCTGCCAGCTACGAAGACCGCGGCGCCTCCGCCGACAAGGGAGACGTCCACAAGGCCATCGCCGGGGAGCATCCCGGCCTCTTTCCGGGCGCCTTCTGCAAGGTGCTGCCGGACACGCTGACCGGCAGCCCGGAGCATTGCCTGCTCATCCACGCCGACGGGGCCGGCACCAAGTCCATCCTCGCCTACCTGCATTGGAAGGAGACCGGGGACGCGCGCGTCTTCCGGGGAGTGGCCCAGGACGCCCTCGTCATGAACCTCGACGACCTGGGCTGCGTGGGCAGCTTCGGGCCCTACCTCCTGTCCAACACCATCGGCCGCAACGCCAAGCTGGTCCCCGGCGAGGTGATCGCCGAGATCATCGCCGGCTACCGGGACTGCATCGCCACCCTGCGGGAGCAGGGCATCCAGGTCGAGAGCGGCGGCGGCGAGACCGCCGACCTGGGCGACACCGTGCGCACCTTGGTGGTGGACTCCACCGTGGTGGCCCGCGCGCGCCGCGCCGAGATCCTGACCGGCGACCGGCTTCGGCCCGGCCTCGCCATCGTGGGGCTCAGCTCCGGCGGCAAGGCCGTCTACGAAACGAAGGAGAACTCGGGCCTCGGCAGCAACGGTTTCACCTTGCTCCGCCACGAGTTCCTCTCCGACCATTACAAGCGGGCCTACCCGGAAGTCTTCGCCCCCGAAATCTCCGGCCTCGCCTATACCGGCCGCTTCCGCCTCGCCGATACGCTGCCGGGCAGCGCGATGACGGTGGGGGAGGCGCTGCTCTCGCCCACCCGCACCTACCTGCCGGTGCTCAAGGCCGCGCTGGAGAAGGCCGGGACCGCCGTGGCCGCCGTCTTCCACAACACCGGCGGCGGCCAGACCAAGTGCCTGCGCTTCGGCCGGGGCCTCCGCTACGTCAAGGACAACCTCTTCGCCCCCCAGCCGGTCTTCCGCTACCTCAAGGAAAACGGCCCCCTGGAACCCCGTGAGCTCTACCGGACCCTGAACATGGGCCACCGCATGGAAATCCTCTGCGACCCCGCCGCGGCCCCGGACCTCATCGCCGTCTCCCAATCCTTCGGCATCGACGCCCAGGTGGTAGGCCGCACCGAACCCAACCCCGCCTCCCCGACCGCCAACCGCCTCCTCCTCCGCGACGGCAACGCCGAGTTCGAATACTCGCTCTGACACCCCGCGACCGCCCTGCGTCCGGACACGGGACGGCTCCGAAGAGCGGGCCACCAGGCCAGGGGCTGCCAGCCGCAAGGCCACGCCCCCGCATTTCATCGACCCCGAAGAACACCCCGCCCGGTCAGGACCCTGACCGGCATGAACGCCGCCGCGCGTCCTGCGCCTGGGTCGCAGCCGGGTTTCCCGTCCGCGCTTCCGGCGCTTTGCGGAGCCCGACCGGCCGATGAAGCCCTCGCAAGCGCGCGCGGACGCAGCAGGGACGCCGTAAGATCGCAGTTATTCGGAAGGGTGTGATGCCGAGCTTCGGGAGCGCGTGCAGAGGTCTT